>CALKVR010000234.1 GCA_938004815.1 uncultured Polyangiaceae bacterium
CGCGAGGGTGGAGATCCGCTGAAGACCGATTCGCCGCCGGCTGACGGGCACGGGCTCGGGTGGCTTCGGCCTCTCGCCGTCATCGTGTTGGTCTCGGCGCTCGGCTCGCGCGCGCTCTTGCCGGGGCTGCGCGGCTCCGTGGTGGGGATCAGCGAGCTGATCGATCTCGCGGACACTGCGCTGGGGCTCGTCGCGCAGCTGACGGCGATCCTCCTCCTCGGCGCGATCGTCTGGCTCGTAGTGCACATCCTTCGCTCGCGCGCGAGCCTCTACCTCAAGCTCGTCACCGTGTTCTTCGTCGGGCTCACGCTGCTCGGCGCGATCTTCTCGATGCTCGTGAGCAGGCCGCCGATCGTGGTGACCGCGATCATGTGCTTCGCGTGCTCGGCCGTCGCGGTCGTGCATGGCCTCCACGCGTTCCGCGAGCGCGAGGTGTGGCTCGTGGGGCTCACACCGGTGCTCGCGGGCGTCGCGTCGTCGGTGCGTGCGGTCGGGGCGATCGTGTCGGACCGCGCCGCGGAGCTGCGGGTGGACGTCGAGTCGGTGGTGGGGGCGTTTCGCTTCGCCACCGTCCTCGCGACCGGCTCGTTCGTGCTCGCCGGCGCGCTCGTCCTCGTGTGGGTTTGGCTGATTCGTCGATCGCCACGCGTCGGCGGCGTCGTGGTCGGCGGCGTCGTCGCGGCCGTGGTCTCGATCGCGCTCGTCGCTGCGTCCTCGCCCGACGATCTGGAGGCGACGGTGGTGGTCGTGCTGCGTCGCGCGGTCGGGGCCTTGCTCACGCGGCCGGCGCCCCTTCTGCCTCCGCTGCTCCCGATGGCGCTGGTCGTGGCCGCGCCTCTCACCGCGATCGCGGTCATGGCCGCCCGCCGCGCCCCCGCTCGCCTCGCCGCGGCCGTCGCCCTGGCGTCGCTCGCGGGCGACGCGGCCGAGATCCCGATCCTCGGTCTCGCGCTCGTTTGCGGGGCGCTCGGGATCGGCGCGTACGCGCTCGACCCCCGGGGTGTGTTCCGCGCCCTGGCAGAGGCGCGCTCCGAGAGCCCGAGCGCGGGTCCGCGGCAACCTGCCGCGCCTCCCGAGCCGTCCTTGCCCCGTAGCGCCACCTGAGCTAGGCACTGGCCCCTGGCGTGGGGCGACCCTACGCCCCTCGTGGCCCCGCTTTACAAGGGATTGTAACGAGATCCATGTCGTACGCCCGCGCCGCTCGAACGCGCTCGATCTGGTCGGTCCTCCGTGACGTCGTGGCCCTGTCGAAGCCGCGCATCACCAGCATGGTCGTGTTCACGGCCTTCGGCGGCTACTGGCTCGCCTGCCAGGCCTTCGGCGTCGAGATGACGGCGGCCGTCATGGTCCCGCTCCTCGCGGGGACGGCCCTCGTCGTCTCCGGTGCCAACGCCCTCAACATGTACCTCGAGCGCGACACCGACGCGCTCATGAGCCGGACCAAGACTCGCCCGCTCCCGACGGGGCGCCTCTCGGCCGACGTGGCGCTCGCCTTCGGTGTCTTTTGCAGCGCGGTCTCGATCCCGTGGCTCACGCTCGGCGTGCACCCGATCACGGGTCTGCTCGCGACGGTCGCGCTCGTCAGCTACGTCGGCGCCTACACCCCGCTCAAGCGCAAGTCGCCCGCGGCCCTCTTGGTGGGCGCGGTGCCTGGCGCGATCCCGCCTCTCCTCGGTTGGACGGCCGCGCGCGGGTCCGTCGACGGCCCGGGCGTGATCCTGTTTTTCATCATGTTCCTCTGGCAGGTGCCGCACTTTCTCGCGATCGCGACGTTTCGCAAGAGCGAGTACGCCGCGGCCGGGATGAAGGTGGGGCCCGTCGTGCATGGCGAGCGCGTGACGCGCCACCACGTCGTGCGCTACCTCGCCGCGCTCGTCCTCGCCAGCCTGCTCCTCGTGCCCTACGGCATCGGCGGCGACACCTACATGGTCGCGGCGCTCGTGCTCGGCGCCGCGTTCTTCGGCGTCGGCGCCTGGGGCCTGCGCCACACCGCGGGCGCGCGCTGGGCCCGCGCCGTGTTCGCCACGTCGCTGGTCTACCTGACCGGGATCTTCGTGGCGCTGACCGTCGGCGCCACGTGATGCGGTCGCTCCACCGCGCCGCGCTCGGGCTGGGCCTCCTGGCCGGCGGGTGCGACTCCGCGCAGGCGGGCGCAGACACGAGCGCGCCCGTCGCGTTCGTCTCCGCGTCGCCGGTCGACATCGACTACGCGCTCCCCGACTTCGACCTCGTCGATCAGCGGGGCCAGCGGGTCACGCGCGCCGACTTGAGCGGCAAGGTCCTCGTCGTCGACTTCATCTTCACACGCTGCCCGACGGTCTGCCCGCGCCTCACCGAGCGCATGGCGGTGGTGCAAAAAGAGCTCGCGTCGGACGCCGACGTGCGGCTCGTGTCGATCACCGTCGATCCCGAGCACGACACGCCCGACACCCTGGCCGCCTACGGCGCCAAGTACGGGGCCGACCCGGCGCGTTGGTACTTCTTGGGTGGCGACCCCGAGCACGTCCAGAAGACGGTCCTCCAAGGCTTCAAGATGGCGGTCCGCCGCGTGTCGGCCGAGTCGATCGATCACGCCGAGCGCTTCGTCCTAGTCGATCGCGCGATGCACGTGCGCGGTGTCTTCGAGACCGACGACGCCGCGATCGCCAGCCTGGTCGCGCGCGCCCGCGAGCTCCTCGCCGTCAAGGCCCCCTGATCGCCAGGCGCTTCATCATCTTTTGCAGGCCGAAGCGGCTCAGGCCGAGGAGCCGCGCGGCCTTGGTCTGGTTGCCATGCGTCTTCTCGAGGGCCTGCCGCACGAGCGCGGCCTCGAGGTGATCGACGCGCTTCTTCACGTCGAGGCCCAGGCTCCGCTCGGCGTTCGGCGCCGTCTGCGCGAGCTCGGGAGAGAGGTGCTCCAGATCTATCGCGCCCTCACCGAGCACGAGCGCGCGGCGCACCTCGTTCTCGAGCTGCCGCACGTTGCCGGGCCAAGAGAAGTCCGACAAGACGCGCAGCACGTCTTGGCTCACCGCGATGGTCTCGCCGGGGGCGTGCTTGTCGATCAGGTACTTGACCAAGAGCGGAACGTCGTCGGGGCGCTCGCGCAGCGACGGCACGCGCAGGGTGACGATGCTCATTCGATAGAACAGGTCCTCGCGAAACTCGCGGCGCGCGACCATCGCCTCGAGGTCGCGGTGCGTCGCGGCGATGAGACGTACGTCGACCTTGCGCGAGCGCTCCGAGCCGACCGGTCGCACCACGGCCTCTTCGAGGATGCGCAGGAGCTTGGCCTGCATGCCGAGGCTCATCTCGCCGACCTCGTCGAGGAACAGGGTGCCGCCGTCGGCGGCCTCGAAGAGACCGACGCGCGTGCGGTCGGCCCCGGTGAACGCGCCTCGCACGTGACCGAACAGCGTCGATTCGAGGAGCGTCTCCGGAATGGCGCCGCAGTTCTCGGAGACGAACGGCCCCGATCGTCTCGGGCTCGCCTCGTGGATCGCCCGAGCGAAGAGCTCTTTGCCGCTGCCCGACTCGCCCATGAGCAGCACCGGGATGTCGGCGCTCGCGACCCGGTCGGCGATCGCGAGCGCGCGCACGAACACGGGGCTCTGCCCGATGATGGCGTCGAAGGCGGGGCGGACCCCGCGCGGCGCCGCCGCCTTGCCGAGCTCGCTCTCGAGCACGAGCACGCGCGCGTCGCGCTCGGCGAGCGAGCGCTCGAGGAGGCGCCGCGCCCGCTCCGAGCGGCGCACGTTCTTCTCGGCCTGCGCCTCGCTCATCGCGGCCGCGACCATGCCCGACGCGAGCGAGGCGAGCGTGCGAACCCACGCGAGCTCGCGCTCACCGAACGCGCCGCGCCGCACGCGGTCGTCGAGGTAGACGACGCCGATCGGCTCGCCCCGGGCGAGGAGAGGGACGGCGAGGACGCTGCGCAACCTGAGCGCGTGCACGCTGCGGTGGACGTCGGGGAGCTCGCCCGCGGCGTCGACGGCGACGACCGGCTCGCCTCGGTCGAGCGCGCGCTGCGCCAGCGAGCGCGAGAGGGACAGCTGCTCGCCCTGGAGATCGCGCCGCGCCAAGTTGCGGGCCGCTCTCGGCGCGAGCGTCCCGTCGGGCATGCGCAGCAAGAAGAGGCCGCGCTCGACGCCCGTCCATGCGACGAGCGCGTCTAGCACTTGGCGCATCAGGTCCCCGAGATCTTCGTTGCTCGCGAGCGAGCGGACCAGGTGCTCGAGGCGCGCGACCTGCTCGCGGTCGTACAGCCCGGCCGCGCCGACGTCGTCGCCACCTCCATCTATCCAAGGCAGGGCGCGCACCGCCGCGACGAGGGCGCCGCTTCGCGCGATCAGGAGCTCGCTCGCGCGCCGCGCGGCCGCGCGCAGGCGGAGCGCGGCGTCGCCGGCGCCCGCGGCGGCCGCGAGGCGGGCGCCGGCCGCGAGCGCAGGCCCCCTCGCCGAGATCTCGCAGCGGGCGTCTGCGAGCGCGGCGAGGACCTCGACGACGCGAAGCGCCGCCGCCTCGCTGCTCGCCTCGACGCCCCGCGCCCGAGCCCCCCACCACTCGAGGCGTGCCGCCACGGGGATCTCGACGTCGCTCGCGATGTCGTCGAAGACCGCCGCATCGGCTGCTGGCACGTGACCGGCGTCGAGGGCGCGGGCCGCTACGCGGAGTCGATCGGCGCGCGTGTCGCCGCCCACGCGGTCGGCGAGCGCCCGCATTCGCTCGACGAGATCCGAGGTGAGGGGGCTCTCGACGTCGGCGCGCGCCAGGAGCGCATAGAGGCCGGC
>CALKVR010000235.1 GCA_938004815.1 uncultured Polyangiaceae bacterium
CGCGAGGTGGGTGCAAGACTGGTGGAACGCGACGACGCCGCCCTCCGGCAGGTGCACCAGCAGGCAGTGATCATTCTCGGTCGGATAAGAGAAGGGCCGGACGCCGCCAGCCGGGACGTCTTCCAGGCTGGCGATCCGGTGACGTGGGAATGTCTCCGCCTCGCGCTTGGACCGGACCAGGTGCCGCGCGGCGATCCAGCCCTGACCGGCGACGAACGCGCCGCTGGTCAAGACCAGGAATTTGGCGAAGTCGCGCCTGGCCACGAACTCGTCTTTCGGCCAATCGATCGGGAACTCTTCACGCCACTGCGGAGGCGCAGCTTCATCTGCCGGGTCGGGCGGGCGTGAGATGTCGTCCGGATCCCGCGTGGGCTCGTAGATGTCGCTGCGAGCGGTGCCGGTGAGGCCGCGGCGCGACGCTTCATCGATGCGCGCGTCGATCGCGCGCCCCGAACCATCCGCGCCGGCTTCGGCGCTGGGGTCAGATGCTCTCTCTGCCATGGTCAGACCTCGACCCCCGCGAACGGATCGGCTTCGTCACGTTGCGCGCCCTGGACCGGCAAGCGGACGAGACGCCGCGCGGGCTCGTCAGCCATCGCCGCGGTCACGTCGACGTGCCGGGGAGGCTCGGGCGTGCGGGGGACCATGACGAAGGTGCGGGTCGTGATGACTTGATCGCCGAACCGAAACGACCTCGTCGGCTGCGACTGCGGGCGCAGCGCCGTGATCTCTTCGAGCGTGCCGAAGAACAGCGCCTGGCTCGGGCAGACCGTCGCGCACATCGGCTTCTTGCCGACGCTCGTCCGGTCGTAGCACATGTCGCATTTCATCATCACCTGACGGTCGACGTAGACCTCGGGTACGCCGAACGGACAGGCCAGCACGCAGTTGCCACAAGCGATGCAGCGTGGCTTGCGCGCGCTCTGCACCACGCCGTCCTCGGTCCGCTTGATCGCGTCGGCGGGGCAGACCTCGGCGCAGGTCGGCTGCTCGCAGTGCATGCACACGACCGGAACGGTCTGCACCGACTGCGCGCGATCGACGTACTCGAGGTGGATCATCGACTCGCCCTTGTGGGTGTCGCACTCGCTGCAAGCCTGCACGCAGGATTGGCAGCCGATGCACCGGTTGGGATCGAGGAAGAAATGGAGGTGGCTCGGGACGGTCATTGTTGGGCCTCCAGCTCCACGTCATAGGCAGGTGCCGCATCGGCCTTGACCACCCGGCAGCCGCACACCTTGTACTGAGGGATCTTGCTGATCGGATCCTGCGCCGCGACGGTCAGACGGTTGGCGCTCTTGGGGCCGGCCCAATGGTAGGGAATGAACACCGTGTCGGGCCTGATCGTCGTCACGACCATCGCGCGCAACGTGATCGAGCCCCGGCGTGTTTCGCAGGTCACCCAATCGCGATCCGCGACGCCGAGCTTTTCTGCGAGACGCGGGTGCATCTCGACGCGCGGCTCCGGGTATTGGGCCACGAGCGGGCCGATGCGCCGGGTCTGGGTGCCCGAGAGGAACTGGCTCACGACGCGGCCGGTCGTCAGGTAAATGGGGTACTCGTCCGAAGCGTCGTCGACCGCCGGGCGGTAGGTCGCGACGTTGAAGCGCGCCTTGCCGTCGGGGAAATAGAACCGGCCTTTGCCCTTGGCCACCGGGTTGTAGCTGCCCTCTTCGAAGAGGCGGGGGGTGCCCGGGTGCTCCGGAGCGGGCTCGCCGGTTTGGGGATCGTGGCTGTAGCAAGGCCAGAAGACCCCCATTTGCTGGTCGATCTTCTCGTACGTGATGCCCGAATAGTCCGCGACGCCGCCCTTGCTGGCGACGCGTAGCTCTTCGAAGATCGCGCGTGGGCTCTCGAACGTGAACCCGTGAGGGCGCCCCAGCGCGCGCGCGATGTCCTGAATGATGACCCAGTCTTGCTTCGCGTCTCCCGGACAATCGACGGCCTTGTTGATCTTGATGACGCGCCCCTCCACCTGCGTCACCGTGCCTTCGTCTTCCTCGTGAAGGCTCCCGGGCAGCACGATGTCGGCGTGCCGGGCCGTGTCGTTGAGGAAGAAGTCGATCGCGGCGAAGAACTCGAGCTTCTCCAACGCCCGGGTCACGAACTGGTTGTCGGGGAGCGAGACCTTCGGGTTGAAGCAGATGGCGAGGAGCGCCTTGATCTCTCCCGCGTCGATCTTTCGAAAGAGCTCGTAGGCGTCCACGCCCGGGCCCGGGATATCGGCTTCGTCCACACCCCAGACCGAAGCGATGTATTTCCGGTGCTCCGGGTTCGAGATGTCGCGCCACCCCGGGAGTTGGTCACACTTCTGGCCGTGCTCGCGGCCACCCTGACCGTTCGCCTGACCCACGATCGTGCCGTACCCGGACTTGGGCCGGCCGAGCCTGCCTGACGCCAGCACGAGGTTGATCGTACCCAAAGAGTTTTCGACGCCGTTCGAGTGGTGCTCGATGCCGCGGGCGTGAAAGAGGAAGCTCGACTTCGCCATCCCCCAGAGCTCCGCGACGGCGCGGACGGTTCGCTCCGGGACACCGGTGACCTCGGCGGTGCGCGCGGGCGTCCACTCGCGGCAATAGGCCGCGACGGCGTCGAAGCCGACCGTGTGCTCGGCGATGAAGTCTTCGTCGATCCAGCCGTTCTCGATCATCAGCTGCAGCACGCCGGCGAACATGGCTGCGTCGCGCCCCGGCTTGATGGGCACGAAGATGTCGCATGTCCGCGCGATCGGCGTGATACGGGGGTCTTGAACGATCACCTTGGCGCCGAGCTCTCGCGCTTGCCAGATGTAGTTCGTGGTGATCGGCGAGCACTCGGCGACGTTCGACCCGGCGACCCAGATCACCTCGGTCCCGACCATGTCGGACCAGGGGTTGGTGGTGCGGTCGATGCCGAACGACTTCTTGTTGGCCGCCCCCGCGCTCACCATGCAAAGGCGCCCGTTGTAGTCGATGAACGGTGTCTTGAGGCAGACGCGCGCGAACTTGCCGAGCAAATACGTCTTCTCGGTCGTGAGGCTCGCGCCCCCGAGGAGCCCGACCGCACCCGGCCCGTGCTTGGACTGGATTCGTTCGATCGCCGCCGCCGTCTGCTGGATCGCATCGTCGTAGGCGATCGCGCGAAAACCCGAGGGGGCGGACGGATCGCGCGCCAAGGCGTGGAGGAGGCGGTCGGTGTGCGAACCTTGGAGGTAGCGTTTCACGCCCTTCGGGCAGAGCATCCCGCGGTTGAACGGAAAATCCTCCCAGGGCTCGAAACCCACCACCTCGTTGCCGCGCACCTTGAGCTGGAGCCCGCACTGCTGCCCGCAGAAGCAGCAGTGGGTCTTGACCAGCTTGTCGGGCTCGTCGGAGGAGGTACCGCGCGTGCGAGGGGAGAGGTGAGGTCCGAACGATTGGATGATGTTCAGCTCGTCAACCGGCAGCTTCGCCATGATCGTGGCCTCCTTTGCGGGACCACAGGGCAGCTTGCGCCAGCCCGAACAGCGCCCGGCGGCATCGCGGGCAGACCTGCTGATAGTGCTTCTTTTCGCCCGTGCCGCCCATCTCGTACTTGAACCCCAGCTCTCGTTCGACGGTCGTCAGATCGCGGACCATGGCCGCGGACGCGAACGGCTTCTCACACCGCACGCACGCGGCCTGCT
>CALKVR010000236.1 GCA_938004815.1 uncultured Polyangiaceae bacterium
GCCTCTCGGGACGCAATCTCGGCGAGGAGCGCGGAGACGTTTCCCTTGTGGCGCCGGCTGGCCAGCGCCTTCAGGTTCTTCAACGTCGCGGCGTCGAGGGAGAAGCTGGTCGTCTTGGTTCGGCCCGGTCGCATAATGGCACTGTAGCACAGCGCCCCAGGCCGTGGTGCGGGCGGCTCATGCCGCGTAGCCCATCAGCGGGCGCCGGCGTCGACGCCGAAGGCGCCCCACGGCGCGGGGCAGCACGTCGGCTCGATGCAGGGGTTCGCGAGGGCACATTGACACATCAAGACGCCATCGAAGCGGCAGTCGCATCCCTCTCCCTCGCACTCGGACACCCACTGGAGCGTCGTGTCGTCCTGAACACAGGACGCGCAGCTGACGCCGCCGCCGCTGGTCGCTGCGGCGCTTTGATTGCAGCTCACGAGCGCACCCACCGGGGTCTGGTCGCCGCATCCGCTCGTCGTGCCGTTCGTGCCGGTGGTGGTGGCGACGTCGCTCGTCATGTCCGTCGTCGTCTGCGTCACGACCGTCGTCGCGATCGAGGTGGCGCTGCTCGTCGCGGTGACGGCCCCCCCGGCGCCGCCGCCGCCGATCGGCTCGACGGCGACGAGCATGTCGTCGCAAGCGGCCGTCGCGGCGACGATCGAGGCGAGCACGCCCGTCATGATCAAGACGCGCCTCACGGGCGCACCTCGCCGCCGATGCGGATCGCGAACATCGGGTAGCCACCCTTGGCCGCCTCTTCTTCGACGATCACGATCACCGGTTGGGGAACGACGAACAGCACCGAGACATCGGCGATGAAGCGCAGCCGCTCGCTCGCGTACACCTCGGCGCCCACGCCGGCGCCCGCCGCGAACGCGGCGCCGGTGGCCGACGCGGCCCGCCCCTCGTTCGGCTCCGCCTCACCCTCGACCTGCAGGACGTGGACACCGGCGAGCGCGCCGAGGCGCGGCGAGAAAGATGACGAGCTCACGTCGAACGCGTGCGACGCGCCGGCGACGACGAGGAAGTGCCGCGTCGTCGCGCTGCCCCTATCACCCTCGATCGTCACGAGGCCGAAGTCGACCGACGCCGCGAGCTCGACGGTGAAGCGAGCCGGCAAGTCGAGGGCGACGTCGACGCGCGGGCCGAGGGCCGCCCCGATGCCGCCGTAGCCGACGATCGTCTCGGCCCCGACGCCGAGCCAGGTGGACAGCGGCGGCCGCTCGACGGGAGTCAGCGGCGGCGACGGCCAATCGGGCGATCCTCCGAGACGAGGTGGGGCCCCGGGGCTCGATGGGGGCGCGACCGCCATTTGGTCCGCTCGCCCGTTTCCGCGAGGCGATGGGGCGGTGGCCTGCGGAACGCCGGCGAACGCGGCGACGTCGGGCGGGAGCTCGCGGGGCGTCTTCTCGTCGCGAGCGAGCTCGACGAGGCCGGCGCGGAGGCGCTCGACGACGCGAATCGCGAGCCCGCCGCGCGCGGCGTCTTCACTGAGATCGCCGGCGTCGACGCGCAAGTCGACGGGCTCGCCCACGAGGATGAGGACGCGCGCCTCGGGGCCCGCGCTCGCCTCGTCGAGGGTGACGATGGCGAAGGGCGCCGCGCCGTCGACGACGGCCGGGGTCGTGCTCCCGCTGCGCTCGAGAGTGATCACCTCCAGGCCCTGCGCCTCGAGCTCTGCCACCAGGCGGCGCGCGGCGTCGCGCGACGCAGTCGTCGCGTCGGGGCGGGTGACGATCGCGACGCGCGAGCGCGCGGGCTTTGAGGCCGCGGCCTGAGCATGAGCCACGCGGACGCCCGGCGCGAGAGCGCCGCACGCAGTGGCCACGAGCACGGCGGCGCAGAGTGGCGAGCGGATGCCACGGGACACCATGCGACGATACCCCGCCTCACTCCGCGGCGACGAGATCACGCGCGATCGACGCGTAAGCCCCCTTGGGGAAAGACTCGAGGTAGGCGCCCGCGATCGGGCGCGCCGCGGCGTCGCCCTTCGTCCGCTGCACGATCACCATCTTGCGGCCGAGGGCTTCGGACGCGAAGGGCCCACCGTGCGCGAGGTAGGCGTCGTAGAGCTCGAGCGCTCGGGCCGCGTTGCCGTCGCTGTCCTCGGCGATGCGCCCGAGGAGGAAGGTGGCGGTGCGACCGGCCGTCGTGTCGGAGAAGCGCTTTCGCTGCGCCTCGAGCGCCTCACGCGCGACGGCGGGCGCCTTCATGTAGCGAGCGGCGTCGGCGAGCGCGACGAGATCGGCGAGGGGAGCGGACGCGATGACCGAGGACACGCCCCGCGCCTTGGCGTCGTCGAGGACGCCGCGGTAGTCGCCGCGCGAGACACGCGCGGACCAGCTCTCTTCGGTCGCGACCGACGCGGCGGCCGACGCACCTGCGGAGGGCGCGTTCGCTGCCGTCGGCTCGGCCACGGCCGGCTGCGCTGCCGAGGCGCTGCCGTCGCCGACGCGGTAGCCGCCGCGATCGTCGGCGGCGATCACCTGCCCACCGCCGACGGTGACGCCGTTCGGGGCCCCGGGCCCGGCGACGACGACGCTGCCGCTGCGCATGCGGACCTCGAAGATGTTCTTGTCGGGCTCGTAGCGCACCTGAAACGCGGTGCCGGTGACGCGGACCACGTGCGGCCCCGCCTCGACCCGCCAGCTCGTGCCCTCGCGGTGGACGATGTCGAGATCGACGGAGCCCTGGCTGAGGACGATGCGCGCGCCGTTCACCGCACGGTCGGCCACCCGGCCGCGCGACGTCGCGCCGAACACCACGCGCGAGCCGTCGCTGAAGGCGAGCGCGGCGTCGGCCGATGCGGTCTCGATGAAGTCTTCTCCCCGGAGAGCCGACGCCTCGGTCGCCATCGCGAAGGTGATCGGCGGACCACCGAAGCCGCGCCCGAGCGAAGCGACCATCGGGTTCACCATCCCGCCCGACGATCGCGCCACCGGCGAGCCCGGCAGAACGAGCCAGAGCGCGAGGACGCCGAGGGCGGCGGCGAGGAGCATGACCATCGAGCGGCCGCGCGCCGGGCGCTTCGCCGTGCGGCTCGGCAGGGCGCGCTCGCGGACCGCGGCGAAGAGCAGCCGCTCACGGCCGCTGGCGAGCTCGGCCTCGGTCATGTCGCCGGAGAGCTCACGCTCGGCGAGCGCGGCGAGGGGAGACTTGCGGTTGCGAGCGGCGCTCATCGGGTGCCCTCTGGGGTGACGAGCCGCGGGCCCAACATTGCCGGGCGCGCGTCGGCGCCGGGGCCCGGGGCATGCGCGTAGGGGGCGAGGAGCGCGTCGGCGCGAACGCGAGCGTCGACGATGGGGATGACCTTGGCGAGGCGGCGCTTGGTCGTCGCGAGCGAAAGGCCGAGCGCGGTCGCGACCTCTTCGAGCTCGAGACCCTCGATCTGGCGGAGCACGAACGCGAGACGGCTCTCGGTGTCGAGGTCGTCGAGGATGGCGTAGAGCCGCCGCACCGCCTCGCGCGCGTCGGCGTCGTCGCCGGTCGCGACCTCGGGGACCGAGCCGTCGTCGCTCAGCAGGAACCAGCGGCGGAGGCGCCGCTTGCGGAGCTCGCCACGCGCCATCCGCATCGCGATGCCGATCAAGAAGGGCCGGAGCGCGCCGGGGTCGCGGAGGTTCTGCGCGACCCTGAAGAATGTGAGAAAGACCTCTTGAAGGGTGTCGTCGACCTCGGAGGAGGGCCCGAGCGACCGCCGGAGCACCCCGCGGAGGAGGGGGGCGTACGCATCCCACAGCGCGCCCTGCGCCAACTGATCGCCCGCGAGGATGCCCGCGAGCAGCTCGTGCGGCTCGAGGGCCGGCCGGCGCGTCGCGCGGACGGGGAGCCGGACGACGGAGGCGAGCTCAGGGGACTTGTGCACGAGACGGGCGAGCACTCGAGGGGTTAGTGGCGCGGGCTGACCCGGGCGGCTCACCCAAATCGCACGCGCTCACGATCTCGAGGTCCAAGACGTGTAGGCACACGACGTACCATCCTGGCTCGGGCTACTTTTTCAGGAAAACGAGGGAGGCAGAGGGGGGCACTCGACTCAGAGTGGCACGTCTCGTGGCACGTTTGGCTCGACTCGCTCTGCTACGCTTCGCGCATTCGACGCGCGCTCCTCTCGCTGCTCCTCACGGGCTGCCTGCCGGGCTCGAGCCCGCCGGCCCCGGATAGGTGCGTGGGTGCGCACGGGCGCACCAACGAATGCCTCGGGGCCGACGTCATCGACCCGGCCGAG
Source organism: uncultured Polyangiaceae bacterium (assembly GCA_938004815.1). Taxonomy (GTDB): domain Bacteria; phylum Myxococcota_A; class Polyangia; order Polyangiales; family Polyangiaceae; genus Xiheicaenibacterium. The sequence goes on from CALKVR010000236.1 coordinate 4,214, forward strand.
CGCCGCGCTTCGGGCGAGGCCGCAGCGGACACCTCGTCGCCGGCTGCACGCTCGGCGTCGGCCCCGACGTCGCCCGCGGCGTCGGGCGCGAGCGTCGAGACCGGGCCGGTCGAGATCGAGGTGCCCGGCTTCCCACCCGCGTACGTGCTCGTCCCGAGGGCGGCGGCGCGACCCAAGCCGCTCGTCGTCGTGACCCACGGAGCGGGCGGCCGCCCCGAGCCGCACTGCGCGTTCTACGCGTCGTTCGTGAAGGATCGCGCGTTCATCCTCTGCACGCGGGGCCGCGCGATGGAGCGGCACCTGCCGGAGCCCGAGCGCGGCTACTTCTACGACGGCCACCACGAGCTCGGCAAAGAGGTCCTCGCCGCGATCGACGCGGCCGAGGCCCGCTGGGGCGATCGGCTGGACCACGAGCGCGCGATCTTCGCGGGCTACTCGCAGGGCGCGTCGATGGGCCTGCTCTTTCTCCACGGCAAGCCAGAGCACGCCGCCCGGTTCGGCCGCGCGCTGTTCGTGGAGGGCGGGTCGGCGGACTGGAACGTGGCGCTCTCCCGACAGATGAAGGACGCGGGCCTCACGCGCGTCGCTATCGTTTGTGGTCAAACTAGCTGCAAGAAGACGGCCGACCAATCGCTCCGGTACATGGAGAAGGGCGGTCTGGAGCGGACGCTGCGCTACGCGGCCGGGGCCGGCCACACGTACGGCGGCCCCGTCGCCCCGCACGTCGAGGCGGCGTTCGCCTGGCTGGTCGAAGACGACGCGCGGTTTTCGGCGACGGAGCGGTGACAATGCGGCCACCTATGAGTTTGCCTGGTAGGCTCGAGGTCGAGCGCTTGTCTTTGGAGTCCTCATGAAGTCGATTTCCACCGTCCTCGCGACGCTCGGCCTTGCGGCCGCCTCGCTCGTCCTCGGCTGCGAGTCCAACGTCATCGTCCAGGGGTGTGAGGACGGCGAGTGCGGGGGCAGCGGCGGCTCGGGCCCCGGCCCGAGCTCCAGCTCGGGCCCCCAGCCTTGTCCCACCGGCACCAAGGCGTGCGGCGCGGTGTGCGTCGACGTCGAGAACGACGAGAAAAATTGCGGCGCTTGCGGGTTCGTCTGCGAGCCCGGCGCGTCGTGCGTGAACGGCTTCTGCACCGGCGGCAGCTGCCCGCCCGGCCTCCAGGAGTGCAACGGCATCTGCGTCGACATCTTCAGCGATCCGAGCCACTGCGGCGGCTGCAACCAGCCCTGTGGCCCGGGCGGGCAGTGCTTCGACGGTCAGTGCTTCGGCTTTTGCGAGCCACCGTTCGTCGACTGCGGCGGCTTCTGCGTCGACCCCTTGGTCGATCACCAGCACTGCGGGGGGTGCTTCTCGCCGTGCGACGACGACGAGACGTGCCAGATGGGTTTCTGCACGGGCGGCGCGTGCCCCGGGTCGGTGTGCGGGATCTGCGACGTCGTCACGCTCCCGAACGCCGTCCCGTTCAGCGTGGTCGGCACCACGAGCGGCGCGCAGCACCACTTCACGCCCTCGTGCGTGCCCGTCTCGGTGCCCGAGGTCGCGCACGAGTTCACCGCCCCCGAGACGGGCCTCTACGTGTTCGACACGGTCGGCTCGACCTACGACACGATCCTCAGCGTCCTCGGCCCGGGCGGCTGCTTCGAGACGGGCTGCAACGACGACACTTTCGGCCTCGACGCGCGCGTCGAAGTGTTTTTGGCGGCGGGCGAGACGGCCACCATCGTCGTCGACGGCTTCACGACGGGGACCTACCAGCTGAACGCGAACCTCGACGGCGGCTGCACGGGGCCGTGCGGCACGTGCAATAGCCCCGTGTTCCTGTCGAGCTCGGTCCCGCAGACGGTGACGGGCAGCACCACGGGCGCGCCCGACGACCTCATCCCTTCGTGCACGGGTCAGCTCGGGCCGGAAGTGCTGCATCAGTTCACGGCGCCGTTCGATGGCAGCTTCATCTTCAGCACGCAGAGCTCCGGCTACGACACGGTCCTCTCCGTCATCGATGCCGCTTCGTGCGGTGAGCTCGCGTGCAACGACGACTTCGGCGGCTTCACCACATCGCGGATCACGATGGACCTCGCGGCGGGCCAGACGGTCTACGTCGTGGTCGACGGCAAGAACGCGAGCGGGTTCTACAGCCTCTTCATCAACGGCACGCCGATCGTCGTCTGCCCGACGGCCGATCTCGGCAGCGCCGTGCCCCTCACGGTGAGCGGTACCACGTCGGGCGCGCAGAACCTGTTCGTCCCCGCTTGCACGCCCGGGAGCACCGCGCCCGACCACTCGTTCACCTTCACCGCCGACCAGACCAAGACCTACCAAATGACGACGGTCGGCTCGAGCTACGACACGGTGCTCCACGTGCTTGGCGCCACGTGCTCGGGCGTGTCGCTGGCCTGTGACGACGACACCTTCGGCCTCCAATCGCAGGTGTTCGTGCCGCTCACGCAAGGTCAGACGGTAACGGTCGTGGTCGACGGCTTCGGCTCCCAGTCGGGCAGCTACGTCCTCAACATCGAGTAGGCCTTTGGCGCGCGTCCTCGACGTCCTCCAGGAGGAGCCGCGCACCTGCTCCTATCTCCCCGATCGGACCGCCAGCCTCCTCCATCACATCCAGGTCGAGGTCACGCCCCTCGAGCTCGAGGCGATGCTCGAGCGCGGCTGGCGCCGGTTCGGCCCCGACTACTTTCGTCCCGCGTGCGACGAGTGCACCGCGTGCATCCCGACGCGCGTACCGACCGGCACGTTCCGCCCGTCGAAGAGCCAGCGCCGCGCCCAAGGCGCCTGCGCCGATCTCGAGGTCCGCGTCGGCACGCCGGTCTTCGACCTCGAGCGCCTCGACCTCTACCACGCGTGGCACGCCCAGCGCGAAGCGGCGCGCGGGTGGGAGGGCGCCTCGCTCTCGGAGCGCAGCTACCGCATCCAGTTCGCGTTCCCTCACCCGGCCGCGCGCGAGATCACCTACGTCGATCCAGAGACCGACCGCATCGTCGGCGTCGGGCTCTGCGACGAGACCCCGCGGGCCTGGAGCGCGATCTACTTTTTCTACGACCCGGCCTGGGCCGCGCGCTCGCTCGGGACCGCGAACGTGGTCGTGCAGATCGAGCTCGCGCGGCGGCGCGGCATCCCCTACGTCTACCTGGGCTACCAGGTCGAGGGCTGCGCGTCGCTCGCGTACAAGTCGCGGTTTCTTCCGCAAGAGCAGCTCTTGCACATCCCCGGCGACGACGAGGAGCCGGAGTGGCAGCTCGCGGCGCCGCGCGACGTCACACGTTCCGGAACGAGAACGTGAGAGAGTGCCCGCTGATCTCGAACTTGTCGCCCTCGACGATCTGCTTTTTACGCACGCGGTGGCCGTTGTAGCCGACGCCGTTCGCCGAGCCGAGATCGACCATGTAGTAGTAGCCCTGGAGGAACTCGACGGCCGCGTGCTGGCGCGACACGTTGGGGTCCTGCAAGAGCAGGTGGCACTGCCCGCGCTCGCGCCCGATCACGAACTTGGGGACGGTGATCGCGTAGCGTTTCCCCGCGTAGTCGAGGAACAGGGCGGGCGGCGCCGGGACGTAGTTCTGAGGGCCTGAACCGTGTTGCATGACGGTGGCGTTTGGCAACGTAGCAGAGCCCGCTGCCACGCGGGCAATTGCTCGGCGGTCGATCGTCCAGGTTGTCAGGGGCGTCCAGGTTGTCAGGGGCCGCGGGGGAGCGTGTCTTCTTCGTCTTCGGCCGCGGCCGGCGGGGCGGGCGGGAGCGGCACCGGGCGCGGCCGGGTAGCCCGCGGGCGCGCCGACGGGGGCCCGGGCCGGCCAGGACGACGGGATCAGCATCGGCCCCGCCAGCATGCGGCGAACCGAGGCCGTCCCCATGACCTCGGCGCGCGTCAGCGAAGGGCAGCGTTCGTCGCGGCAGCACGCCAGGTGCTCGATGAGCGAGGCCGCGCCGGGCTGGTCGCCCGGAGCCGCGGCGAACCGCACGAGATCGGCGGCCGCGGCGTGGGCGTCAGGGGTGCGGCAGCCGGCTTCGGCCAGCCGCTGACCGAAAAAGGCGAACAAGGGCTCCTCGAACGGCCCGATCTCGGTGCCGTCGTCTCCCAGCCGCAGCACACGCGAGAAGGCGCGCAGCGCGTCGGGTGAGAGGACCACCGAGAGCCCGGCGTGATCGCCGATGGCGCCGATCGCGTGCGAGGCGCCCTCCTGGGCGAGCTTGCGGAACGCCGTCATCGAGAGCGACGGATCGCCGAGCGCCTCGCGCGCGCGGGCGAGGGCCGCGACCTCGTACCGCTCGGCGTGCCCGAGCCACCGCTCGACGAAGCACACCCGCGCGGGCGCGGGCTCGATCGACGGCACGATGTCCGCGTAGATCGTCACGGCGCGCAGGAGCGCGAACGCCACGTGCTCGGCGAGCGCGTCGTCGCTGACGCCGAGCCCCGCTCGCCACGTGGCCGCGTCGAACGAACCCCTGAGCCCGTCCAAGACGAGCTGGTAGCTT
>CALKVR010000237.1 GCA_938004815.1 uncultured Polyangiaceae bacterium
GGGCGTCGCCAACCGCGTCCTCGTGCTCGAGTTCGGCTGCTATTCGGTCATTTCGCCCGAGGGCTGCGCGGCCATCCTGTGGAAAGACGGCACACGCGCCGAAGAAGCGGCGGAGCGCCTCAAGATGACGGCGCCGGATCTGCTCTCGCTCGGGGTCGTCGACGAGATCGTGGCCGAGCCGCCCGGCGCAGCGCATCAAGACGCCGACGAGGCCGCGAGGCTCCTCGAGGCCTCGATCGACCGCCACCTCGGCGAGCTCGAGCGCCTGTCGCAGAGCGAGCTGCCCGCAGATCGCTACCGCCGGTTCCGGTCGCTCGGCGCCCACCTCGAGGCTTGAGCCGAGCATTGCTTGCCGCCCTCGCAGATGCAGGGCGATAATGCCCGCCGAGGTAGCACGATGGTCAGAGCACACGCTCGCATGGGTGTTCTCGTCGTGGCGCTTTCGGTCGGTGCGTGCGCCAAGGGCACGGGCATCGATCCCGACGGCGGCGACGGCGGCAACGGTGGCTCGGGGCAAGGCTCCGCGTCGAGCAGCGGCAGCGGCAGCTCGAAGAGCGGCAGCCCCGCCAGCTCGAGCGCGTCGGGCAGCACCTCGTCGGCATCGAGCACGTCGACCGGCGCGATGGGCTGCGGTGATATGACCTGCAACGGCACCGAGACGTGCATGACGTGCCCGGCCGACTGCGGCTCGTGCTGTGGCAACGGCACCTGCGAGCCGAACGAGAACTGCCAGACGTGCATGACCGACTGCACGAACTGTCCGCAGTGCGGCAACGGGATGTGCGAGACGGGCGAGTCGATGTCGAACTGTCCGTCGGACTGCGGCCAGCCGAGCGACTGTGAGCACGACCCGTGCATGCAAGGCGGGCCTCTCACCCTCGACTGCAACGTCTGCGTCGGCTCGGTGTGTTTGCAGCAGCCGCTCTGCTGCTTTCCCATGTTCGGCTCGTGGAACGCGGAGTGCGTGATGCTCGCCCAGCAGAACCCGCTCTGTGGTTGTTGACGAGCCTCTCGCGAAATCCAGGCTAAGACACCCGCTTGGGTAGGTTTCGGCGCTGGCTGCTGGTGATCACCGGCCTCTCGAACGTGCCGTTCGCGACGCTCGTGGCGTCGGCGCTCGGCGGCTCGCCGACGACGTGGCTCCTCGCGCTGGCCCTCGCGTCCGCAGCCACGCTCTCGGTGCGCGGTCGGGTGCGGCTCGCTTGGGACGATCGACCGATCTCGTGGGCACGCCGCTGGTTGGTCGAGAAGCCCTACTACTTGCACTGGTGCGCCGCGCTCGGCTCGCTCCCCCTCGGCCTCCTCTTGCTTCCGCTCCTGCTCCTCGAGCCGTTCGATATCCGAGCGTGGGCTGCGCTGTCGTACGGTCTCCCCTTCACGCTCGCGATCCACGCCGTCATGATCCGCCCGCACCGGGTGCGCGTCCGCGAGCTCGAGGTCGCCGTCGCGAACCTACCCGCGGCGTTCGACGGCTACCGGGTCGCCCAGCTCTCGGACACGCACGTGGGCTCGCTCACGCCGCCCGAGCGCCTCGCGGCCTGGGTGCGGCAGACGAACCGGCTCGACCCCGACCTGGTCGCGCTCACCGGCGACTACGTGACGAGCGGCACGCGGTTCCACGAGGTGACCGCGCGCGCGTTCGGTGAGCTGCGCGCGCGCGACGGCGTCATCGCGGTCCTCGGCAACCACGACAACTTCGGCGGCTGCGAGCCGCTCGCCAGCACCCTGCGCGAGGTGGGCGTACGGCTCCTGATGAATGACCATACTGTCATTGACCGCGACGGTGAGCGGCTGTACGTCGCCGGCGTCGACGACGTCTATACGCGGCGCGCGGACGTGGAGAAGACATTCCGCGATATCCCCGCCGGGGTGCCGATCCTCGGCTTGGCGCACGACCCGCGCCTTTTCCCCGCGATGGCCGAGCGCGGGGCCGGGCTCGTGCTGTCGGGCCACACCCACTGGGGCCAGGTCGGGGTGCCCGGGCTCCAGCGCGACCTGAACGTGGCCAGGCCGTTCTTTCGCTTCTGGGGCGGGTTGTTCCACGATCGAACAGGCGGCAAACTCTGGGTTCACCCCGGGATGGGCACCACCGGCCCGCCCGTCCGCCTCGGCGTCGCCCCCGAGATCACGGTCCTGGTGTTGCGAACGCGCCCCTCCGCATCGTGACCGCCAGGCAAGCGCGTGCTAGCTCCGACAGCCGCATGCCCACGAAGGATCCGCGCACCACACCGAAAGGGGTCAAGGCCCCCCACGGTGCCCAGGTCATGGAGCTCACGTGGGCCGACGGGCACCGCTCCGTCCTTCCGCACACCGTCCTCCGGGGCTACTGCCCTTGCGCGCATTGTCAGGGCCACGGCGGTGACATCCACTTCGTGGCTGGGGGCAACACCGAGATCCGCGAGATCGAGCAGGTCGGCACCTACGCCCTGTCGCTGACCTGGGGCGACGGCCACTCGTCGGGCATCTACACGTTCGCCTACCTGCGCTCGCTCTGCCACTGCGCCGAGTGCCTGCCGGCCACCGCATTTCCGCTCCCCCCCGGCCCAGAGGACCGCCCATGAAGGCCGACCCGCTCGACATCATCGACGCGAAGTTCGTCGCGGCGCTCACCCCCGGCGCCGGCGCCGACGGCGCGCCGCCGACGTTCGCCGAGGTCGCCTTCGGCGGGCGGTCCAACGTCGGCAAGTCGAGCCTCATCAACACGCTCGTGCAGCGCAAGGGTCTGGTCCGAACCAGCGGCACGCCCGGCTGCACCCGGCAGGTGAACCTCTTCGAGTCGCGCGCCCGCGACGGCGCAGCGATCGTGCTCGCCGACCTGCCCGGCTACGGCTTCGCCAAGCGGTCCAAAGACGAGCGCCGAGCGTGGGGCACCCTCATCGAGCGCTACCTCGCCGAGCGGGTCACGCTGCGAGCGGTCGTCGTGGTGACCGACGCGCGGCGCGGCTTCGAAGAGGACGACCTCGAGCTGATGCACTTCGCGCGGGCCGCTCGGCGCCCCGACCTGACGCCGCTCGCGGTGATCCCGGTCGCGACCAAGATCGATCGGCTGCCCAAGTCGTCGGCCCGCTCGACCGTGCAAAAGCTCACGGCCGCCGCCGGCGGTGCGGTCCTGCCGTTTTCCTCGACCACCGGCGAAGGCCGCCGCGAGCTATGGCTGGCCATCCGTCGAGCTTCCGGCGTGGTCCCTCTGGCCAACGCCCCGGGAAACCGGCATAACGCGGCCGAAACGGCGGAGTCGGATGGTGAACGGCGACGAATCCAGAGCGGATCGTGACCGCGCCGACGCGCAGGCCATGGAGCGCCTGCGGTCGGGCGACACCTCCGCCATCGCCGAGCTCTACGATCGCCACGGCGGTACGGCGTTTGGCCTCGCGCTGAAGATTTTGCGCGAAGAGGGCGAGGCCGAAGACGTGGTCCACGACGCGTTCGTGGCGGTGGTCCAACGCGTCGATCAGTACCACCCCGAGCGCGGCACCGTCGCTGCATGGCTCGTCACCACCGTGCGAAACCTGGCGCTCGACCGCACCCGCCGCAAGATCCGCCGCGCTCAGATCGTCGACGCCGAGCTCAAGCACGAGCCGAATGAGGCGCCGCGCGACCCCGAGCACGCCCTCTACGCCGAGCGCGAGCGCGACCGGGTGCGCCGGGCGATGTCGAGCCTGCCGGCCGCGCAGCGCGAGACGCTCGAGATCGCGTTTTTCGAGGGGCTCTCGTATCCGGAGATCGCCGCGCGCGAGAACGTCCCGCTCGGCACGATCAAGTCTCGCGCGGCGCGCGCCTTGCACGCGCTCCGCGCCGTGTTGGAGGAGCTCGAGCCGCAGTCGGGCTGAACGCACAACGATGCCCACATTCGCCGTCGCAGCCGTCCCGCTCTGGCTCGCGCCGCTCGTGCTCTTCGGCGCGGCGCTTTCGCTCGCCGTCCTCGGCGGCATCGCGCCGAGCGGCGGGGTCGCTTGGTCCGGGCAGACCGTCCTCACCCCGTTCGTCCGGCTCGCCCGGGTCGGCTCGCTCGATCTGGCGCTCGGCTTCGCGCTCGACCGCACGTCGCTCGTCGTGGGCAGCATGCTTTTGGCGGCGTGGGCGATCGGGCTCGCCACACACCGCGGCGCCGCGGCAGCATCGGCCATCGCCCGCTCGCTCGTCGCGGCCGGGTTCGCGACCGCCGGGGTCCTCGCCGACGGCTTCCCGCTCCTCTTGCTCGGGTTCGCGGGTGCGGCGTTCGTGACACCCGTGGCGGCGAGGGTGGGGCGCGGCGCGGCGGGCGGCTTCTTCGG
>CALKVR010000238.1 GCA_938004815.1 uncultured Polyangiaceae bacterium
ACGGACATCGGACGCGCGCGGGTGATCGACGCGCGCGGCAAGGTCCTGATGCCAGGCCTCGCCGACATGCACGCTCACCTGACTCGTGAAGAGGATCTAGCGCTCTACGTCGCGCGCGGCGTCACCCTCGTGCGAAACATGTGGGGCACGCCCATGCACCTGGCGTGGCGCGACGACGTCGCCCGGGGTGCGCGGGTCGGGCCGCGGGTCGTCACCGCGGGGCCGATCTTGGACGGCGAGGCGGCGGTGCACGACGGCAGCCTCGTCGTGCAGACACCCGAGGACGCGGACCGCGCCGTAGCCGAGCACGCCCGGCTCGGCTACGACTTCGTGAAGGTCTATTCGCGTCTCTCGCCACCCGCGTACACGAAGCTCGTCGCGGCCGCGCACGCGCGCGGCCTCTTGGTCGCCGGGCACGTCCCTCGGTCAGTCGGTCTGCCTGGCGTGGTCGACGAGCGCCAAGACGTCGTCGAGCATCTCGGCGGGTTCATCGACGCTCTTCAGGCGGATGCCTCTCCGGTGGCGGGCAAGTTCGACCGCGCCTCGATGGGTCAGAAGCACGCGCACGTCGACGAGCGCAAGCTGCCTGCGCTCGCCAAGCGGTTCGCCGCCGCCCACGTCTACAACTGTCCGACCCTCGGCGTCGTGCACGAGCTCGAGCCCGACGAACAGCGTCGCGCCCTCGCACGCGACGAGATGAAGTACATGCCCGGCTTCTACGCCGCGATGTGGGCGCCGCGCCGCACGCCCTCTCCGGATGCGCTCGCTGCGCAGGCCACCGAGAACGCGCTCGTCGATCGCATCGTCGCTTCGCTCGGCGCGGCCGGCGCGCCGCTCCTGGTCGGGACCGATACCGGAAACCCGCACGTCATCCCAGGCTTCTCGGTCGCCGACGAGATCGAGCGCCTCGTGCGCGCCGGGCTCTCCAACGAGGCCGCCATCCGCGCTGCCACGGTGACGCCGGCCGAGCTCCTCGGTGAACGGGGAAGAGCGGGCATCGTCGCGCCCGGTGCGCGCGCCGACCTCTTGTTGCTCGACGCGAGCCCGCTCGAAGACATCGGGGCGCTGCGTCAGGTTGCGGGCGTCATGGTGGAGGGACGCTTTCTCGACGCGGCCGAGCTCCGGGCGATCCTCGCCCGGGCCGAGACGACGGCGAAGTCGCGCCCCGACCCGTGGGCCGGCGAGCCGCTCGTTCGCGGGCAAACCATCTTCGCCGCGCGCTTCGACCAGACGTGGAGAGGCGCGAGCTTCGGCGTCGAAGACGTGGCCGTCGTCGAGACGGCGACTGGTCGCTCCGTGCACGCGCGCGGCTTCGACGGGCAGTACTCGCAGCGGTCGCGCGTCACGATCGAAGCAGGGACCAACCAGCAATGGCGCGAGCTCACCGCCGAGAGCGACGGCGCCCAGGGCCGCGGCTCGGTCACGGTGAGGCGCGAAGCCGGTAGCGTCCACGTCTACGGCACGTTGCTCTCGGGTGAAGCGGTCGACGTGCGGCCGGCGCTCGGCGACCACGCTGCGCTCGGCGTGCACAGGATGCTCGCCGGCTGGTTCGTCGTCGCCCGAGACCTCGAAGGGCTGGCGGTCGGCGGCGAGGCGCGGGTCGAGCTCGGCGCTCTCGGCTTTGGCTCGAGAGCGTCGATCGTCGACGCGGGCGGGATGGTGAAGCGACAGGACGATACTGTCATCGACGTGGTGGGCGCGCCGATCGTGGCCCGCTTCTACGTCGTCACACCCGCCGAGGGGCCGCCCAGTCGGCTCTGGGTCGACCCCCGCGGGTTTCCCGTCCGATTCGAGCTCGAAGCGTTCGGCGACACCGTTCGGTACGAGCGCCTCGACTGAGCGTCAGCCCCGCGCGCTCGCCCACGCGAGCATCTTGTCGCGCTCCCACAGGTTCACGACCTGCTCGGGGGGGAGCCACGCTTTGGTGGCGTGGAGCGCGGCGAAGTCGACGCGCCTGAGCTCCTTTTCGTGGTGGGCGTCGCTCGTGAGGACGAACTTGACGTCGCGGTTTCGCGCGGATCGCATGACGTCGAGGGTGACGTCGAGCCGCGGTAGACCGCCGTTGACCTCGAGGGCGGTGTCGGTGCGCTCGGCGCCGACGAGGATGGCCTCGACGTCGAGATCGACGCCGGGGCGCGCGCCGAGCATGCGCGCCGAGAGGTGTCCGATCATCTTCACGGTCGGGTCCTCCATCGCCTTGATCACCCGCCGGGTCTGGGCCGCGCGATCGAGATCGAAGTAGTCGTGGATCGATGCGAGGCAGAAGTCGAACTCGCGGCGGAACTCGAGATCGTAGTCGAGCTCGCCCTCTTTGCCGATGTTGAGCTCGATACCGTGGAGGATCGTCATTGTCGGGCCGATCGTCTTCTGCAGCGCCGCGATCTGCGCGCGCTGCTCGAGCAGCGCGTGTCGGCCGACCCCGTTCATCGAGAGGCGCTCGGCGTGCTCGGTGATCGCGACTGCGGCGGCGTAGCCGCGGGCCTTGGCGGCGGCGACGACGTCTGCCAGATCGGATCGGCCGTCACCGGAGACGTTGGTGTGGACATGAAAGTCGCCGCCGAGGAGCGACCCGTCGAGAACGCGGGGCAGCGCGCCGCGCTCGGCCAGATCGATCTCGCCCATGTCCTCACGCAGGACGGGGTGGATGAACGGGAGGCCCAGCGCGGCGTACACCTCTTCTTCGGTCTCGCTCGCGACGACGCGCCCGCCGTCGATCTCGGACAGCGCGTACTCGTTCAGGGTCATCTTGCGATCGAGCGCGCGCTGGCGGAGCTTGATGTTGTGGCCCTTGCTGCCGGTGAAGTAGAGGAGGGCGGCGCCGATCTGGTGGGGGGCGACGACGCGCACGTCGACCTGCAGCCCGCGACGAGTCACGAAGCTCGATTTGGCGGCGCCGCTGCCGATCACGCGATCGACGACGGGCAGAGCGAGCACCGTCTCCATCACGGGCGCGCCGTCTTCTGCGGCCGCGACGATGTCGAGATCGCCCACCGTCTCGGAGAAGCGGCGCAGGCTCCCGCAGTAGGCGGCGAGCTCGACGCCCTTGACGGCCGCGAGCTCGGCGACGAGGCGCTCGGCGATCGGCATCGCGACCGCGATGGGGGTGCGCTTCTCGCCGCCCGCGGCGGCCATGCGCTCGAGGCTCTTCTTCAGCTTTTCTTCGGACGTGGCGCCGAAGCCCTTGAGGTCGCGGATCTTGTTCTCGCCGATCACGCGGCGCAGATCTTCGACGTTCTCGACGCCGAGCTCGGTGCGGAGCCGCCGGACGGCCTTGGGGCCCAGCCCGGGGATCTTCATCAGGTCGACGAGCGGCTGCGGAAATTTGGTGCGCAGCTCGGCGAGCTTCGTCACCTTGCCGCCGTCGAAGAGCTCGCGGAGCTTGGCGGCCGTGCTCTTGCCGATGCCGTCGAGCTTCTCGAGCTCCTTGGCGCTCAGCTTGGAGATGTCGCCGGCGTAGCCCTCGACGGCGCGCTTCGCGCTCTCGTATGCGCGCACGCGGAACGCCTGCGGATCGGCCTCGTCGAGGATGGTCAGATCGCGCAGCTCGTCGAGGAGATCGAGCGCGTCACGCTTCGGGTCCGGCACGCTGGGCAGTCTAGCTCCAGCCCGACCTGAATCGAGTAGGCTTGCGCGCGTGGCGAAGGACGAGGCGCCGATCGTTCTGGAGATCGCCGGCCAGCGCGTCCGGGTGACGCACCCGAGCCGCGTGTACTTCCCGAAGGCAGGGCTGACGAAGCTCGATCTCGTCCAGTACTACGTCTCTGTCGCAGGCGGCGCGCTGCGCGGCATCCGCGATCGGCCCATCGTGCTGAAGCGCTACCTCGACGGCGCCGAGGGAGAGGCGTTCTACCAGAAGCGCGCGCCGGCGAACCTGCCGTCGTTCCTGCGCACCGTCACGCTCCGCTTCCCGTCGGGGCGGTCGGCGCAAGAGGTCGTCGTCGACGACGCGGCCGGGCTCGCGTGGATCGCGAACCTGGGCTGCATCGATCTGCACCCGCACGCCATTCGGTCTGGCGACCTCGACCACCCCGACGAGCTCCGTGTCGATCTGGACCCCGGGCCGGGCGTCGCATGGGCCGACGTGCGCACCGTCGCGCTCGAGGTGCGGGACGAGCTCGCGAAGCACGGCCTGGTCGGCTGGCCCAAGACGACCGGCTCGCGCGGCATGCACGTGAACGTCCGCATCGAGCAGCGCTGGACGTTCTCCGAGGTGCGCCGCGCCGCCATCGCCCTCTCGCGCGGCGTCGAGCGCCGCGTGCCCGCGATAGCCACGAT
>CALKVR010000239.1 GCA_938004815.1 uncultured Polyangiaceae bacterium
CCCGGCGATCGATCGACGGCGACCGCCGGCAAACCGAGCATGAGCGGCGCGATAGGGTCGCGTGGAAAATAGCGCCTGACCCCCGACGCATCGGCGATGGCGAGGTAGTCGAGCCCGGCCGCCTCGCCGAGGGCGACGGCGACGGCGTGCTCGGCGCCGGGCCGCTCGGTCGAGAGCCGCGGCTCCGCCTCGACGACGTGGGCGTCCGAGCTCGGGCGAGCGGCGCCGGCCGCGACGACCATGACGGCACGGTGCTTCTTGCCGGCCTCGGCGAGCGTCTCGAACAGAGCGGGCAGGGTGTCGCCGGCGGACTTGTCTCGCCGCGCCTCGATGTACGCGCGAGCGAGCGAACCGGCCGGATCGCCCGAGCGCACCGCCTTTTCGATCGCCTCTTCGCAAGCTGCCAGCGTGTCGGCGGTGCACGCGGCCGCGCCCGGCGCCGTTTTGCCACCGGGGCCCGACGCCGACCCGCACGCGAGGCCGAGCCCGATCGCAGCGACCATGCCGAAGGTTCGAAGGATCCGAAGCGCCATCGCGCCGGAGCATATCTGCTCCACCGTGCCGGAGGCCTGTGATAGCCCTCTTCTCCCGGTGAAGCTCGTCTCCAGCGCCTCGCTCTTGCTCGTCTTTTGCGGCGCGGCCTGCAGCCCCACGGCGTGCAGCCCCACCGACGACAAGAGCCCGTATTTCGGCACCACCGAGCGCCACGGCAAAGACGTCCACACGTTCTACGTCAACAACTTCAGCGAGCCCGAGTACCTCGACCCGGGCAAGACGCACGATTCTTCGAGCTCCAAGCTCATCCAGCACCTCTTCGAGGGGCTGGCCGCGTACGGGCCCGACTCCGAGCCTGTCCTCGGCGTCGCGCTTCGGTACGACAAGACGCCCGACAGCACGTTCTACCGGTTTCACCTGCGGCCCGACGCCAAGTGGAACGACGGCAAGCCGGTGACGGCGCACGACTTCGAGTACGCGTTCAAGCGCATCATCGACCCCTCGACCGGGTCGCAGAGCGCCAGCAACCTCTACCCGCTGAAGAACGGCGAGCTCGTCAACCAGGGCAAGCTCAAGCTCACGAAGGCCGAGGTCGTCGTTCGAGCGACCGCGAGCGCAGACGGGGCCGAGGTCGAGAAGCTGCCGAAGGGCGCGGCCGTGCAGGTCCTCGGCCGGTCACCGGTCGCGGTCACGACCGCGATCGCACCGTTCGCAGACGTGCCTCAGGGCGTCGAAGAGCTCGGCTACGATCCCCCCGACGCCTCGGGCGCTCCCGAGAAGCTGGTCATCCTCGGCGCGAGCAGCAAAGACGAGCGTGGCCCCGACGCGGCCAAGCGGCTGCCCGCCGGTGACTACACCCTCGTGCGCCGCCTCGGGCCCACCGTCTGCAACGGCGACAATGATCACTTCTACGAGGTCGCTGGCAGCGGCGGCGCGCGGGGGGTCTTGCCCGGCTGCATGCTCGGCGTCTCCAAGACCGACAAAGCGATGCTGATGGTGGCGAAGCACGCCGACGTGCCGACGTTCGAGGTGTCGTCCCGCGACGCGCCGCCTCGGGAGCCGGTCGCGCTCGAGCCGCTGGGCTTCTTGAACGAGGCCGCCGTCCAGATCGACACCTCCATCGTCGGTGTGCGCGCGGTGAGCGACGGCGTGCTCGAGCTCGAGCTCGCGTACCCGACGCCTTACCTGCTCGATCTGCTCTGCGGGGCGAACGCGTTCCCGGTGCGACGAGACGTGGTCGAGAAGTTCCCCGACGACCCGGATCGCTGGCAGCGCCTCGAGAACATCGTCACGAACGGGCCCTACCAGCTCTCGGGCTGGAAGTTTCGGTACGAGATCCGGATGAGCCGGAACCCCCACCACCGCTACCACGAGCGGCTGAAGATCCACGACATCGTCTGGATGAGCGTCGAGAGCGCGGTCTCGGGCATGAACCTCTACAAGGCGGGCGAGCTCGACTACAGCGGCGATAACGGCACGCTCCCGCCCAACTACATCCCGTTCCTCGAGCCGAAGAAAGACTTCGAGCGCACGAACTACATCGGCACCTACTGGTACGAGTACAACACCAAGTCGCCGCCGCTCGACAAGGTCGAGGTTCGCAAGGCGCTGAACCTCGCCGTCGACAAGAAGCAGCTCGTCGAGAAGGTCCTGCTCGGCGGCCAGCAGCCGGCGAGCCACTTCGTGCCCGACTTCATGGGCGGCGGCTACGAGGCGGCGGCGAAGGCCGACCAAGCGCAGGGCATCGACCCCTTCAGCGGGCCGGAGGCCATCTTCAACCCCGAGCGCGCGCGCGAGCTCCTCGGCAAGGCCGGCTACCCCGTCGTGCCCGACGGAGACGGCTGGCGCGCCGAGGGCATGCCGCCGATCGAGCTGCTCTACAACACGAGCGAGGGCCACCGTAAAGTCGCGGTCGCCATCCAGGACATGTGGAAACGCCACCTCGGCGTGAGCGTCACCCTCCGCAATGAGGAGTGGAAGGTGATGCTCAAGAACGTGCGCGACCGAAACTATCAGGTCGTGCGCTTCGGCTGGATCGGCGACTACGACCACCCGCAGACGTTCATGGACACCTTCATGTCCAAGAGCCCGAACACCCGCACCGGGTGGAAGAGCGCCGCCTTCGACGCCCTCGTGGCCAAGGCGCGCTCGACGGGCGACACCGCCGAGAGCATGAAGCTCTACCGCGAAGCAGAGAAGATCCTCGTCGACGAGGTGCCCAAGCTGCCGCTCTATTTCTACACGAAGGTCGGGCTCATCAAGCCGTACGTCAAAGGCTTTCATTTCAACCGGCGCAACGAGCAGCTCATCCACTGGATGTGGATCGACGAGAGCTGGCGCTCGAACGAGAGCGACGCCCCCGCGCTCGAGCCCGAGCGCTTCCCGCCGCCTGGAGCGTACTGACCTTGTCGACGTACGCTCTCCGCCGGTTCCTGACCCTCATCCCGACGCTGTTCGTCGTGATGACTATCCTGTTTTTCTTGTTTCGCCTCGCGCCCGGCAACGCCTTCGACAACGAGAAGGCGCTGCCGCCCGAGGTGCTCAAGAACGTCGAGAAGCAGTTCGGCTTCGACAAGCCGCTCTACGAGCAGTACTTCGTCTGGCTGGGGCGCATCTTCACCGAGGGCTCGTTCGGCTACAGCTTCAAGTACCCGGGCCGTACCGTCGAAGAGATCATCGCCACCACGTTCCCGGTGTCGCTCGAGCTCGGCCTCTGGGCGATGGTGACCGCGCTCGCGATCGGCGTGCCCCTCGGCATCATCGGGGCCGTTCGCCAGAACACCTGGAAAGACTCGCTCGCGATGGCGGCCGCCCTCGTCGGCATCAGCATCCCGCGCTTCGTGGTGGCGCCGCTCCTCGTGCTCCTGTTCTCGCTCAAGCTCTATCTCTTGCCGGTCGCGCGGTGGGAGTCGTGGCGCCACATGGTCATGCCCGTGTTCTGCGCGGCCCTACCGATGGCGGCCTACATCGCGCGGCTCGCGCGCGCCGGCATGCTCGAGGTCATCCGCAGCGACTTCGTGCGCACCGCTCGGGCCAAGGGCCTGTCCGAGCGCAAGGTGATCACGCGCCACGCCCTCAAGGGCGCGATGCTCCCCGTCGTCAGCTTCCTCGGCCCAGGGTTCGCCGGGCTCCTCGTCGGGAGCCTGGTCATCGAGAAGATCTTCGACATCCCCGGGATGGGACGGTACCTGGTCGAGGCGGTGCAGAATCGCGACGACAACCTCTTCTTGGGCGTCGTCGTGGTCTACGCGGTGCTCCTCACCGCGTCGAACGCGATCGTCGACATCGCGTACAAGTTCCTCGACCCGCGGGTGGAGCTCGACTGATGGCGACCGAGGCTGCCGCTCCCCTGTCGCAGGACGCCGCGGCCGAGAAGGGCTCGAGCCTCTGGTCCGACGCATGGCGCCGCCTGAAAAAGAACCGCGTCGCGGTCGCGTCGGGCATCGTCCTCATTTTTCTCACCCTCCTCTGCATCATCCACCCCGAGGTCTCGAGCTACGCCTACGACAAGGCCGACCTGAAGCTCGGGCCGACTCGGCCCTCGTGGGAGCACTGGATGGGGACCGACGAGTTCGGGCGCGATCTCTTCGCGCGCGTGACGTTCGGCGGGCGGGTCTCGCTCGCGGTCGGCGTCATCGCCACCGTCATCAGCTTCGCCATCGGCGTCTCGTGGGGGGGCATCGCCGGCTACTTCGGCAAGCGCATCGACGCGCTGATGATGCGGTTCGTCGACGTCCTCTACACCATCCCCCTCCTCATCGTCGTCATCCTGCTGACGGCGTTCTATGCCAAGCCGGGCACGGTCTTTCACGACGCGTTCCTGTGGGTGGTCGGCATCTTTTCGGACCACCCCAAGGACCCGAAGTATCAGCCGCTCTTCAAGATCACGTTCGTGTTTGCGGTCCTGGGCGGCGTCTCGTGGCTGACGATGGCGCGGATCGTCCGCGGGCAGGTCATCTCGCTCCGCAGCCAGCCGTTCGTCGAGGCCGCACGCTCGATCGGGGCGCGTGACATGACGATCGTGTTTCGTCATCTGCTGCCCAACGCGCTCGGGCCCATCATCGTCTACACGACCCTCACGATCCCCGAGGTCATGATGGTCGAGGCCTTCCTCAGCTTCCTCGGCCTCGGCACCGAAGAGCCGCTCTCGTCGTGGGGGCAGCTCGTAGCAGGCGGGGCCGAGAGCCTCGACCTCTACCCGTGGCTCATCTTCTTTCCGGGCTTCATGCTGGCGCTGACGCTGTTCTGCTTCAACTTCCTCGGCGACGGGCTGCGCGACGCGCTCGACCCCAAGGTGCGGAAAGACTGATGGCGCTCCTCGAGGTCAAGACGCTCAAGACGCACTTCTTCAGTGAAGAGGGGGTGGTCAAGGCCGTCGACGGCGTCTCGTTCTCGGTCCACAAGGGTGAGGTGCTCGGCATCGTCGGCGAGAGCGGGTCGGGCAAGAGCGTCACCAGCCTCTCGATCATGCGGCTGGTGCAAGACCCGCCCGGGCGGATCGTAGGCGGCGAGATCCTGTTCTCGCCCAAGGGCGGTGAAACGCGCGATCTCGCCAAGCTCTCCGAAGACGAGATGCAGCACGTTCGGGGCAACCGGGTCGCGATGATCTTCCAGGACCCGATGACGTCGCTCAACCCGTACCTCAAGATCAGCGACCAGCTGGTCGAGGTCCTCGAGCTGCACCAGAACATGAAGGGCAACGCGGCGCGCGAGCGGGCCATCGACATGCTGCGCGCGGTCGGCATCCCCGATCCGGCGCGGCGCTTCGACGACTACCCCCACCAGCTCTCGGGCGGCATGCGCCAGCGCGTCATGATCGCGATGGCCCTCCTCTGTGACCCCGAGCTGCTCATCGCCGACGAGCCCACCACCGCGCTCGACGTCTCGATCCAGGCCCAGATCTTGGAGCTCATCGCC
>CALKVR010000240.1 GCA_938004815.1 uncultured Polyangiaceae bacterium
ACGTGAGCTGCGCATCGAGCGCAGCGAACCCGACCTCGACCGCTCGCTCGGCGGACGCGTGCGCTGCTTCTGACGGCGCCGTCGGCGGCGGCTCGGAGGCAGGACGTCGTGCAAGCATCGAAGGCCTACATCGTAGCTAACGCTGTTTCAGGCGCGCGGCAACGCAGGAGAAAAGGACGGACCCTCAAAGTGGATCAAGGCGCCTCCAAGAGGGCGTCGATCGCCCCGAGCGCGGCGGGGTCGGCGTCACCCAAGCGGGCGGCCAGGGGCAGCTGGGCCCTGGCGATTTCCTTGTAAAGACTACGCAAAGGAGTGTCCGACAGGACCTCTAGGGGCCGGGCGACCGTGGCGGCGTCTCCGCGGCGGATGGGCCCCGTGAGCGCCGCGCCGGTTCCGAGAGAGCCGACGTTCGAGGCGACCGAGCCCAGCAGGGGGCCCAGGAGGCGCGCGTGGTGCTCGGCCGGGACCCCGGCCGCGCCCAGAAGCTCGGAGGCCGCTGCGGCGAGGGCAGCCGATCCGTTCGAGAGGAGCGCGGCGGCGGCGTGGTAGCGAGCGGGGTCGAGCGACGCGAGCACGACCGGCCGCATCCCGATCACACGACCGAAGCGCGCCGCCGCGCGACGAGCAGCAGCGTCGCCGGTGATCACCATCGCCGCGCCCGCGAGCGGCGGCGCCGCGCGCGACGACGCGAAGCTCGCGAGCGGGTGCATCGAGCCGACCGGGTGGTTCGACGCGCGGAGCGGCGCGAGAGCGTCGGGCCCGAGCGCGCCGGAGCAGTGGACGACCGGAACGTCCGGGGCGAGCCGCGCGGCGAGCAGGCTCGCGAGCCGACCGATGTCGGCGTCGCGCGACGCGACGACGACGAGGTCGGCGGGACCGAACGCGGCCGGCAGCGCGCGCGCCGAGACCGAGGCAACGCGCACGCGCGCGCGGCGAGCGGCGCGCGCGAGCGCGCTGCCGACCTTGCCCCGACCTATGACGACGACGCGTCGCATGCCGGACCGTAGAGCGAGCGCGAGAGCGCGTAGCGAAGCACGCCGGCGGGGAGCAGCCGCTCGAGAGCGGCTCGATCGCCGCGCGCGAACAGGGCTCGGATCTCGCTGCTCGACACCTCGGGCAAGAGCACGCGATCGGGACGGTCGGTCGAGCCGGCGCGGTCGAGCACGAGGGGCGGCGCGATCTCGGCGATGCGATCCCAGCGGTGCCACTTGGGGAGATCGGGGAGCACGTCGGAGCCGATCACGAGCCGGAGCGACCACTCGGGGTGCAGCTCGCGCAGGTGCTCGAGCGTCCGCAGCGTCAGGCTCTCGCCCCCCAGATCGCGTTCGACGTCGCTGACGTGCACGCGGTGGAGCGCAGCAAAGGCCACCCCGCACATCGCGAGCCGGTCCTCGAACGAGGCGAGCTCCTTGGAGAATGGGTGTCGAAACACCGGCACGATCAGCACATCGTCGACGGCCCCGATCGTGAGGGCGTAGGCGGCCGCGAGAACGTGGGCGACGTGCGGCGGGTTGAAGCTGCCACCGAAGACGCCGACGGTCGTCACGACGTCTTGGTTCCGCCGGGCTCGATCTGCCCCGCCCCGGCCGCCGCCGCTTTGGTCGAGTCGGGCGCGTCGCCGGGGCCGGCGTGGATCTTGAGCTTCGCCCCGCGGAGGCGGGCGTCGACGCGCTCGGTCCGCGCCACGGCGCCAGAGGGGTCGAGCAGGTCGATGCGGATGCCGCCGCCCTGATCATCGATGACCGCCATGCCGTGCGCGTCGGGCGACGGAGCGCCGTCGCCGCGGAGCGGGCCGGGCGAGAAGAAGAGGCGTGACCCGATGGGGTGAATGACAGGACCGTCCGCTCGCCCATAGACGAGCAGGGTGGCCCCGGCGATATCGTCCTCGTCGAGCGTGGCTTTGTCGTAGAGCATGACCGCGATGCGACCGTCGAACAGCTCGATGGTGCGGCCCGGCGGGCGCGGCACGCTCGTCAGCACGCTCAAGCGTTGGCGCGCTTGCTCGGCGGCCACGAACGTCTCGATCACGTCGGCGTTGGCGCCCGCGCACGCGGCGGCGGCGCGCTCGAAGACGAGCTCGGCGCTGGGGTTGCCGCCCACCAGCTCGCTGGCCCAGGCCGCGACGACGCGGTCGAGGGCGTCGTCCGAGCCGAGATAGAGCACCTTCTCGACGGCCGCGGCGTCGAGGAGGAGCTGAGCCGACTTCGCCAGCGTGACGAGATCCGAACCCGAGGGACCGAGGACTCCTAGGCGCACCGAGCCGGGAGCCTACCAGGCTTCTTGCCCTCCTCGCGATGGGAGGGGATCGGGGGAGGAAATAGCGCGACGGACCTCATGCCGGCGCGGGCGGCGAGGTGGTAGCGTCCCCTCGTGTTCGAGCGCCGCGCGCCCATCCGCGACAAGGTGAGCTTCAGCATCGACGGGCGCGCGATCGAGGCCGAGCGGGGCGAGCCCCTCGCCGTCGCGCTCCTCGCCGCCGGAGAAGGCGCGCTCGCCCGGAGCCCCAAGCTCCACCGCCCCCGCGGGCCCGCCTGCCTGCGCGGCGACTGTGACGGCTGCCTCGCCCGCGTCGACGGCGTCCCCAACGTCATGACGTGCATGCGCGACGCGAGCGGCGGTGAAGCGATCGAGGCCCAGAACGTCCTCGGCTCCCGCAAGATCGATCTCCTGCGGCTCACCGACTGGTTCTTCCCGAAGGGCATCGACCATCACCACCTGATGGCCGGCATCCCGGGCGCGCAGACGGTCATGCAGACGGTGGCGCGTCAGATGGCAGGCATCGGCAAGCTCCCCGATGAAGCGGAGCCGGTGCGGCCAGCCGAGAAGCTGGGCTGCGACGTGCTCGTGGTCGGCGCCGGCCTCGCCGGTCTCGCTTGCGCGGCCGCGCTCGTCGCACGCGGGCTCGAGGTGCTCGTCGTCGATGACGGGCCCGCGCCGGGCGGCTCGGCGCTCTTCGCCGGCGAAGAGACGGCCGCCCGGGCGCGCGGGCTCGCGACACGGCTGGGTGATCGCGTTCGTGCTCGGACGACGTGCGCCGGCTTCTACGACGCCGATGCGCTCTTGGCGGCGCCCACCGGCGCCGCGGTCGTCACGCCGCGCGTCGCCGTCACCGCCACCGGCGCGCACGACGGGTTCCTCGTCGCACCGGGCAACGACCTCCCCGGCGTCATCGGCGCGCGCGCCGTCGCCGCGCTGGCCGCCCGCGGCATCCTCCCCAAGACCGGAGCGGTCGTCGTCGGCGATGGCCCGTGGGCCGCGCTGGTCACCGCGGCCCTCGCCGACCGGGCCATCCGCACCATCGCCGAGCGCGACATCGAGGCCATCCACGGGAGCGCCCAGGTCGAGGGCGTCACCCTCCGCGGGGGCGAAGAGATCGCGTGCGGCGTCCTCGCCGTCGCCACGCCGCTCGCGCCATCGTTCGAGCTCGCCGAGCAACGCGGCGCCGCGACCAAGCGCATCGACGCCGGCTACGCCGTCGCCGTCGACGAGAGCGGTCGCGCGACCGACGGGCTCTTCGCGGTCGGCGAGTGCACCGGGGTGGCCTTCGACCCGGATGCTCTGATCGCAGCGGCGGAACGGGCGGCGGAGGCGATCGCGGCCGTGTTGAAGTAGCACGCTAGCGGCCGGTTGCGTCCGCAGTTCCGGCCGCGGCTCCCGCTCCCTGCAGGTTGCGTCCGAAGTTCCGGCCGCGGATCCCGCTCCCCGCAGGTTGCGTCCGCAGTTGCGACCGCTTGCCGGAAAGACCGGACACAAGTCGCGTCTCCTCAGGACATCCCGTCGCCGTGTCCGGAGTTTGATCCGGCGCACGGACCGGAGTCGATGGGGCCGCCGTCTTCTCCGCAGGACTTCACCGCCCACAAGCTCCGCGGACACACCCGCGGACCCTCCGCCGGACACGACGGCCAGACGTCCTGAGCATCGTCAAGTTGCGTCCGCCCTCCCCTGCGCGCTGACGGCTCCCCTGCCCGCTGACGACGGCCGGGTGCGCGGGCCCGCAGGTTTCGTCGGCCGCCACCCTTCGCGCCGGATTGCCGAAAATCGACCGCCGACACGCAACTGGGGCCGCGTCGTGTCGACTCCTCGATCATGCAGGATCTCGCCATCGCTGGAATCCGCGCGCGCACCGATGATGAGCCGTTCGCGTATCACGTTACGATTCGGCTGTTGGGCGATCGCGTGATCGCGCCATCGGTGAGCGCGCGGCGGGCCGCTGCACGGTGCGTGCTTCATGCGGGAGCCGCTCGCCGGCTCGTCGCGTTTCGGATCGCAGACACGCATCTCCACGCCTTGCTCGCTGCGCGCCGAGCGGCCGTAGGCGACTTCATCCGATCGGTCACCAGGCGGCTCCACGGCGCGCTCGACCTCGGTGCCACCTTCGAGCCGGCTCGCCTCCGGTGCATTCGCGATCAGCGGCACCTCGCCAGCGCCACCAAGTACGTCTTCGAGCAAGAGAGCCGACACGGGCTCGCTCTCGATCCGCTGCACGACACCAGCAGCCTTCCCGACCTTATCGGTGCGCGCGTGGTGTGCTCGCACAGCGGTCCGTTGCTGCGCGAGCTCCTGCCGCGATTCGAACCGCTCGAAATGCTCCCTCCTCTCGTCGCCGCGACCCGTTGGGAGGATCTGCACGACGCCGCCGCAGCCGCATTCGGCCTCGGCGACTTGCGCGGCCGCACCACGGAGACCGTGTGCGCACGACGCGCGGCGGTGCACGCGGCTCGCATCGAACGGGCCCCCGGCTGGGTCGCGAACGCACTGGGCGTCGACGAACGTACCGTCCGCCGTCTACATCATGCGCCCTGTCCGGCTGCTCACGTCCGCGCCGTCGGCTTGCAGCTCCGATGGCGAGCGGCGATCCGCGACCGACACGAGCTCGCGGTGGGAGCCCCGCCGTTGCGCCCCGACGCCACGCCGACGACATGAGTCGCATGCGTCGGCGGAAGACCGGCGCGACCGCTCTGGTTGTGGGTGTCCGGGTGGGGACGAAGAAGTGTTGCGTCGTGCGCGCTGACCGAAAGGGCGGCGCTTCCCGCGCCGGTTCGGACACTACGCGCCCTTCCGCAGGACGACTGCCCGTTCTGTCCGCCGTTTCGCCCGCTGCGGCGTCCGGCAGGAGCGCGCCAACATGGTTTCTTGCAGAATCGTGCGAGGGAAGGCTCCGGCGGGCACTCTGCCGGACGGTTCGGCGGACGCGACGGGGAGTCCTCCTGAGCGTCCACTGGATTTGTCCGCCAGCGGACACATCCACGGACGCAAC
>CALKVR010000241.1 GCA_938004815.1 uncultured Polyangiaceae bacterium
GAAAATGATGAGCAGCACGAGCATGACGTCGACGAGCGGCGTGACGTTGATGTCGGCGAAGCCACCGCCCCGCCGACGCCCCCCGCCAAGCGCGCCGCCCGCCACCGATCAGCCCCCGTACCCCGGTGAGCCGTAAGCCGGCGGCGTCGAGCGAACGACGGGACCACGCCCGCCCTGGGCGACCGTCTTGTCGGACGGGATGCCGAGCGACTGATCGCTCTCGGCGACGATGCTGACCCACTGCTCGGCCGCGGCCTCGAGCTCGGAGACGACGTCGTCGAGGCGGCGGTTCAAGAGGTTGTAGAAAATGAGCGCCGGGATCGCGGCGAAGAGGCCGACCGCGGTCGCGATCAGCGCCTCACCGATGGCGGGCGCGACGACCGGAAGCGACGCGCTCTTTTCGCGGCCGATGCGCAAGAAGGCGTCGAGGATGCCCCAGACCGTGCCGAACAGGCCGATGAACGGCGCGCTCGAGGCGATCGACCCGAGGAGGGTCATCATGTTGCCGCCACGCTTCTGCTCTTCGACCACGGCTCGGCGCGCGATCGACTCGAGGACGCGCGCGCTGCCGCCACGCTTGGAGAGCGCCAAGACGACGCGGCCGCCCGGCGAACCGGTGTGCTTGCGGGCGGCGTCGAACAGATCTTTTGCGTCGACGAGGTTGAACGCCTCACGCTCGAAAGCGTGCAGCGCGCCCCGCATACGGGCGAGCTGCAGCGCCTTGAGGATCGCGATCACCCAGACCGCCGCCGCCATGACGACGAGCATCCAGAAGACCACGAACACCGGCCCCGACGACTTGAGCACCAGGTCGATGGGGTTGAGGCTGACGTTCTTCTCGGCGGCCTGGGCGAAGAGCGTCGGCTGAGCGAGCAACAAGGCGCTCATTCGGGCGTCTTACTCCTTAAGGAGAATTTCGACTTTGCGGTCGCGGGCCCAGCCGTCGTCGTCGGTGCCCGTCGCCTCGAACTCGCCCTTGGAGCTCGTGGCCATACGGCCGTCTTCGAGCCCCTTCTTCTGAAGGAAGCCGGCGACCGAGCCCGCGCGCTTCTGGCCGAGCGCGAGGTTGTACTCGGTCTCGCCGCGCGGGTCGGCGTGGCCCACGAGCATCATGCTCTTGCCCTTGAGCGGGCCCGAGACGAAGCACCGGGCGAGGGCGTCGAGCGCGTTCGACGCCTCGGGCGTGACCTCGGACGAGTCGAAGGCAAACTTTGCGGTGGGCAAATCACCGCAAGCCTTGACGATCTTGTCGTCGATTTGGACGGCGCTCTTGGAGTCGCTGTCCGTTTTCTTGGTGGACGTCCCGGTCGTGCGGATGTCGTCCTGCGTCTTCGGCGTGGGGTCGTCCGAGCAACCGATGGCGCTGCCAGCGAAAATCGCGAGCGCCATCGACGCCAACGCGACCACGCGAAGCTGAGGTTTCCTGGTCATGTGTTCCTCCGTTTCCGAGTGTCGGGTGGTGCAGACCCGGCCTAGCACGGATGCGCCGGCTGCAAAACCCATCAATCGAAAGCGGGGATATTCGCCACACCCACGCCTTCGCACGCGCGCCAGGCCGGGCGTGCTAGAGCGCGGGCCCATGAGCCTGCAAGAAGCGCTGAAAGACGAGACCAAGAAGGCATCCATCGTCTCGGACGCGGTGAAGCTCGTCGACGAAGAGGTCGCGTCCAAGAGCGGGCTCTCGGGGTTCGCGGTCAAGAAGGGCTACGACGCGGTCAAGAGCATCAAGCCCGGCTTCATCCAGGAGGTCGTCAACAAGCTCCTGCCCGAGTTCGCGGCCAAGATGGAGCCCCTCTGGACGGAGGGGAAAAAGGACGGCCAGCCCACGACTTACTTCGAGAAGAACAAGTCCAAGGTCGCCGATGCGCTCCTCAGCGTGACCGACTCGAAGATCGACTCGGCCAAGAGCTCGATCGTCCGCTCGACCTACGGGATGCTCCGTGGCTCGGCGAAGAAGAACGTGGAAGAAGCGGTGCCCCGCCTCGGCAAGCTCATGGCCAAGTACGACGCCTGACCTCGCCAGCATCCCAGCTGGCGGGTTTCCGCTGGCGTAGCCAAGACGTTGCGGCTAAAAGCCGCGCCAACAACCTGCCCTCTTAGCCCCCAAAAAGCAGCCATGGACCTCTCCAAGATCCGCAACATCGGGATCAGCGCCCACATCGACTCCGGCAAGACCACGCTCACCGAGCGCATCCTCTTTTACACCAAGAGGATCCACGCGATTCACGAGGTGAAGGGCAAGGACGGCGTCGGCGCCAAGATGGACTCGATGGAGCTTGAGCGCGAGCGCGGCATCACCATCCAGTCCGCGGCGACGCACTGCTTCTGGAAGGGCAACCACATCAACATCATCGACACGCCCGGCCACGTCGACTTCACGATCGAGGTCGAGCGCGCGCTGCGCGTCCTCGATGGTGCGATCCTCGTCCTCTGCGGCGTCGCCGGCGTGCAGTCGCAGTCGCTGACGGTCGACCGCCAGATGCGCCGCTACGGCGTCCCGCGCATCGTGTTCATCAACAAGCTCGATCGCGCCGGCGCCAACCCGCTGCGCGGCAAGGAGCAGCTCAAGGAGAAGCTGAACCTCAACCCGGTGCTCCTGCAGCTGCCGATCGGCCTCGAGGACAAGTTCGAGGGCGTCGTCGATCTCATCGACGAGAAGGCCATCCGCTTCTCCGGCCCCAACGGCGAGGAGATCTCCTACGGCCCGGTGCCCGAGGACATGAAGGCCGACGTCGAGAAGTACCGCGCCGAGATGCTCGACCAGCTCTCGCTCTTCGACGACGAGCTCGCCGAGGCGATCCTCGAGGAGAAGGTCACGACCGATCTCATCCGCTCCGCCGTGCGCAAGGCCACGATCGGCCTGCAGATCGCGCCCGTGATGATGGGCTCGGCCTACAAGAACAAGGCCGTGCAGCTCCTGCTCGACGGCGTGCTCTCGTACCTGCCCGCGCCGAACGAGATCGTGAACAACGCGGTCGATCTCGACAAGAACGAGGAGAAGGTCACCCTCTCGTCGGACGAGGATGCCCCGCTCGTCTCGCTCGCGTTCAAGCTCGAAGACGGCCGCTTCGGCCAGCTCAGCTACGTGCGCGTCTACCAGGGCAAGCTCGCCAAGGGCATGGAGATCACGAACGTCCGCACCGGCAAGCGCCACAAGGTCGGCCGCCTGGTGCGCATGCACTCCGACGACATGGAGGACATCGACGTCTCGGACCCGGGCGACATCGTCGCGATGTTCGGTATCGACTGCAACTCGGGCGATACGTTCACCGACGGCAAGCTCAACTACGCGATGTCGAGCATGTACGTGCCCGACGCCGTCATCTCGCTCGCGGTCTCGCCCAAGGACAACAAGGCGCAGACCAACATGTCCAAGGCGCTTCGCCGGTTCACGAAAGAGGACCCGACGTTCCGCGTGAGCTCGGACCCCGAGACCAACGAGACGATCATCGCCGGCATGGGCGAGCTCCACCTCGAGGTCTACGTCGAGCGCATGAAGCGCGAGTACAGCGCCGAGGTCATCACGGGCGCGCCCCGCGTCGCGTACCGCGAGACGATCACCAAGCGCACCGAGTTCAACTACCTGCACAAGAAGCAGACGGGCGGCTCGGGCCAGTACGGCAAGGTCGCGGGGTTCATCGAGCCCTGGCCCGACGGCACGTACCAGTTCGTCGACGAGATCGTCGGCGGCGTCATCCCGCGCGAGTACATCCCGAGCTGTGACAAGGGCTTCCAGTCGATGATGGCCAAGGGCCAGCTCATCGGCGCCCCCGTCACGAACCTCAGCGTCACCATCAACGACGGTGCGTTCCACGC
>CALKVR010000242.1 GCA_938004815.1 uncultured Polyangiaceae bacterium
GACCGTGTCTCAGTTCCAGTGTGGCTGATCATCCTCTCAGACCAGCTACCCGTCTACGCCTTGGTAGGCCATTACCCTACCAACTAGCTGATGGGCCGCAGGCTCATCCTCAAGCGCCAGCTTTCATGAAGTGGCCGGCTTTGACCTCAAGTCCTCTCGAACCCGTGGTCTCATGCGGTATTAGCCCTCCTTTCGGAAGGTTATCCCCCACTCGAGGGCAGATTACCTACGTGTTACTCACCCGTGCGCCGCTGTACCGGGGATTGCTCCCTTTCTCGCTCGACTTGCATGTGTTAAGCGCGCCGCTAACGTTCGTTCTGAGCCAGGATCAAACTCTCCAGTTAAACTTTTGCCTACCGAAACCCTGTCGCCGCCGTTAGGTGGCAACCAGAAGTAGGCTTGGTTCGAAGAGCTTGAGATGAGCGACAGGTGGCTAAACCCATCGCTCGGCTCAACACGCTGCCCCTGGCGGGTCAGCGTGCTTCGGTTGTCCGGCCACTGCCTCAAAGATGCAGTGACCGTGACGTTCGGGACCCAGAGCTCGCTCCACCCCGAAGGGCGGAGCCGTCTCCAAATCGTACAACCCAGTTTTCAAGGACCGAGCCGCGCCACGCACCCGACGGCTTCGTCTGGTGGCCCCCCAGGTTCTCCACAAGCTGTGGATTCTTAGGGGTCTAGCGCGACCAGCGGGCCTGACGGCACCGCCGGCATCGGCGTCCGCGCGGGAGCGAAGAGCTCTTCGGCGAACGGGGAGGCGAACCTTAGAGATTCGCGCCAACCTTGTCAACGAGAAAGTTCTCTCGAACTTTCGGGTGACTCGGTGGGGCGCCGGCTGTGCTCCCGGCGCGTTCAAAGACGAGGGCTACCTTAGCGTGGCGGCGCGCGCCGTCAAGCGCGTGGCCCCTTACCCCCGAAGACATCGCCGCTGCGGCCCGTGAGCAGGGCCTGGTTCGAGACGTCGATGCGGTCGTCGACGAACCAGAGGCGCCTCGACTCCCGCAGAAGCATCACCTCCGCCCCGCTCGCGAGCCGGATCCTGAATCCGCGCTCCTTGGCGCCAAGCCCGACGAGCGCCCCCAGCACTTCGACCTCGAGCCACGGCGAGTCGTGATCACGGGCGCCGAGGGGCGCGATGGGCCGAACGCGCCGCGGTCTGCCGCCTGCTGCGAAAACCTCGACCTCGACGCGGTACCACTCGGGGATGCGGTCGGCGTCGAGGCCCGCCTCGGTGAGAATCCGAAACGCGGTCTCGTCGAGCGCTCGACGAGAGACCGCGAACGTCCCGAGCGGGCGTACGACGAGGAGCAAGCTGTAGCTCTCGTCGAGCGTGCGCAGCACGTAGCCGGCTCGGCGCGTCGCCACGCACACTTCGCGCGCCGGCGAGTGCCAGACGCAGTCCGCGAGCTCGTTCAGCACGAGCCCGAAGGTCGCGGCCGCGACCTTCAGGTCGAACGGCTCGAGCTCGCCCGCGTAGTCGACCGTCTCGCCCTCGGAGTCGACGATTGCCGCTCCCCGGATGAACGGAACGGCTTCGAGGAGCTGCTCGAGGATGAGGGCGAACGGGCTCGCGGCCTGGTCGCGCGCCGGGCTCGCGCGCCGCCGCGGGCTCGCCGCGGGTGTCATTGCCCGACCCGAACCTCGGCGAGCGAGCCGTCGGCGCTCCGCTCGTACTCCACGCGGTGCTTGCTCTTGAGCTCGCCGAGCAACGCGTCGGTGATGCGCCGCGTGCGGTCGGCGTAGATCTCGTCGGCGAAGCGCTGGCGGCGCATCTCGAGCGCCTGAAACTCAGCCGGGATCGACTTGACCCCCACGACCACGTGGACGCCGTACTCGGTGCGAAAGACCATGATCTCGCCGGCCCGCAGCGGCATCACGCGCGCGACGAAGCTCTCGACGAACGGCTGCCGGTCTTCTCGCACGCGAGTGACGGTGAGGTTGTCGGCGGCCACGGGCGGCGTCGAAGCTGCCTCGACGCGGAAGCCGTCACGGGCGACCTTCTTCGCTGCTTCGAGGAACTCGCCCAACCCGCCGGTCGGCTCCTGCAGCGCGGCGTTGTCGAAGTCGTAGCTCGCCTCGTCCTTCCGAAGCTTTTCGGCGGGCGCCTCGGCGGCGGCGCGAATGCGGGCGGCGACGGCCTCGGCCTTGACCCATACGTCCTCTGCGCTGTCCTTGGGCACCATGACGACGGCGTTGCCCGTCACGACGCTCGCGGGCCGGGCCACGCGGGTCCAGTACTTCTCGGTCTTCTCTTCGACCTCGCCGTCGGTGGGGGGGCCCTCGGCGCGCGCCTGCTTCGCGAGGTCGGCCAGCAACAGGCGCGCGAGCACGCGATCGCTGGCTGCGTCGACGCGCTCGGGCGACAGCTTGGTGCGCGCCTCGGCCGCCCACACCGCGTCGAAGAGGGCACGGTCGAGAGCGGCCTCTGGAGCCACCGACTGCGCGGCCGCGATCCTTCGGACCGTGTCGGCGGCGACCTGCTCTTCACCGACGCGCGCCACGAGCTCGCCATCGAGCGCGCGGCGCTCGACGGGGGCGGGCCGCGTGTCACCGCACGCTGCGAAAACGACCAACAAGACGAGCGGAGCCGCGCGCCTGCTCACGCCGCGCCCCCGCGCGGCCTCAGGATCTCGGTGGACGCCCGGAGGGCGAGGCCGCCGATGATCATCAGGTAGATCGCGCGAAAGTCTTGGCTGTCACCGAGCGCGCTCAGACCGAAGCCGAACGCTACGGCCGCTACCCCCACGAGAAGGATGGCCAGGATGTCGATCGCGCGGGACAAGGGGCTGGAGCATAGCGCTCGGACCCGCCGAGCGTCAGCCCACCACTTCGCTGATCTCGACCGACAGCGCCGGGAGCGCCATCGCGTCCGCCGGGGGCTTGCCGTAGCGCATCGCGGCGAACTTCTCGCGGTCGGCCCAGACCGTCACCGACGTCATCTTGCCCGTCTTGGGCTCACGAACCAGGTAGCAGGCGGTCACGCCGGGCTGGGTGCGCAGCCACTCCTGGTAGGCGACGGCCTTCTTGAACGCCGCGGGGTCGGGTGGGTTGTGGACGGCGACGCGGCAGATCGCCCGGAGAGCGGGGTCGGTCGCGACCGGGGGCTGCGGCGCTTCGGCGGGCGCGGGAGGCGGCGGCGGAGCCGGCGGCGCGGGCTGCGCGATGGTGACGGGCGGCGCGAGCACCCGGGGGGCCTCGAGCGGCTTCGGCTCCGGAGCCGACGACAGATTCTCGCGCACCCAGAGCAGCCCGATTCGCTCCACCGAATCGGCGCCTTCGACACCGAGCTCTTCGACCTCGACCGCGCGCCCGCGAACCTGGAACGCGCCGATACGCACGCCCGCCGCGTCGAAGACGTCGAACTTTCCGCCGCCGAGCACCTTCGCGTCGTAGTGACGGTCGTCGATGAAGATGCGGTTCCGAACGACGCGTGTCCCGGCGCTCATCGATGGGCCATCGTATCAGGTCCGCAGCACGAGCAACGCGGCGCCCGCCATCGCCACGACGAGGAGGGCGATGACCGCGCGCAGCGCCTCGCGCGGCAGCGAGGTGACTGGAGCACGGCGCGCCTTGGCACGGGCGATGGCGACGGTCGCCGACGCGCTCACCACCGCGACCGCCAGCCCGACGCCAGCCGCTTGCGCGAGGAGCGCGCGAGAGGGGTCGCGGACCGACCACGCGACGACGATGAGCGCGAGACCGGCGAGGACGCCTGCTGCGGTCACGGGGACAGCCCCGGGCGGCAGCGTGCTGCGCGCGCGCAGGACGCCGCCCGCGTCGTCTTGCGGCGCCTCGGTGCGAAAGCGCCAAGGCTCACCCCACGAGAACGCGTACACGCCCCAGGCGATGGCGCCAATGCCGGCCCGTACCGTATCGAGACGCGAAGGATCGAGCGCCGACGGCGTGAGCAGCCAGACGACGGTCGCGAGGGCGAGGAACGCCGAGATGCCGAGCTGCCGGCCGATCTTCTTTCTCGTCGGCATCAGGATGGGCCCCGCGACACCGACGCCGAGACAGGCTACGGCGAGAGACCGCTCGCCCCACCCCCCCGCGCGAGAGAACGCAGCGGGAGCGATCGTCACGGCCCACGCAAACGCCGCGCAGACGACGCGCTGCACGACCCCCGGCTCGGTGAGGAGCGTCGAGCGAGCGGCTTCGGGATCGGGCTGCGTTGGCCCGACCGGCGCGGGCGCGGCAGGCGCCCCCGAGGGGCCGACGACGGGCGACCCGGCGCCGTCGGGTGCAGGCCCGAGAGCAGAGCCGGTCGCCATGACGCGTCAGGCGTTGGCGCCGCCCGCGTACATCTCGATCAGCCGGAGGTACGTGAGCACGCCGTGGCCCGTGCCGCCCTTCGAGTAGATGCCGTACGCGCGCGAGGCCATCGAGGGCCCGGCGATGTCGATGTGGACCCAGGGGGTGCTGCCCACGAACTCGCGAAGGAAGAGCGCGGCCGTGATCGACCCGCCCCAGCGGTCGGCGGTGTGCTTGAGGTCGGCCCAGTCGCTCTTGAGCCCGTCTCGGAGCTCTTCGATGAGCGGCATGTGCCACATCGACTCGCCCGCGTCGCGGGCGGCCGAGCGGACCTTGTCGGCCAGATCGTCTTGGTTCGCGTAGAAGCCGCTCGTCAGCGTGCCGAGCGCGACGACGCAGGCGCCCGTGAGCGTCGCGTTGTCGAGCATGAGGTCGGGCTTGAGCTCGCGGCCGTACGCGAGCGCGTCGGCGAGGACGAGCCGCCCCTCGGCGTCGGTGTTGATGATCTCGACCGTCTTGCCGTCGAGCGAGCCAAAGATGTCGGCGGGGCGGTAGGCCTCGCCGTCGGGCATGTTCTCGGCGGAGCCGATGATGCCGTGGACCTCGACGTCGGGCTTGAGCACGCTGAGCGCGGCCATGAGCGCGACCACGTTGGCGGCGCCGCCCATGTCGCCCTTCATGTCCTCCATCCCCTGCGCGGGCTTGATGCAGAGGCCGCCGGAGTCGAACGTGAGGCCCTTGCCCACGAAGACGAGCTTTTTCTTGGGCGCGCGCTTGGCCCCCGGCTCGGCGGCGGGGGTGTACGTCATGTGGATCAGGCGAGGGTCTTTCGCGCTGCCCTGCCCGACCGCGAGGATGAGCTTCATCCCGCGCTTCTGCAGCGCGGGCTTGTCGAAGACGGTGCACTTGAGCCCGCGCTCTTTGCACATGTCCTGACAGAACTTGGCGAGCGACTCGGGGTAGAGCTCGTTGGGCGGCTCGTTGATGAGGTCGCGCGCGATGCAGATCGCTTCGCCCACGAGGCGGCCGGTATCGACCGACTCGCGCGCCGCGCGATCGAGCTTCGCCGTCGTCACGAGGGTGACCGACTCGAGGCTCGCCTTGGGCAGCCGATCACCGGTCAGGTACTTGGTGAAGCGGTACGCCCCGAGGACCACGCCCTCGGCGGCGGCGCGCTCGCCCGCGTCGACCCCGTAGGGCACCTCGAGCGCGAGAGACGAGGCTCGCCCCGCCTGGGCGACGCGCGCAGCCTTGGCCGCGAGCAAGCGAACCTGAGCCGACGTCGGCGCGGCGCTGCCCAGCCCCATGAGCACCACGCGCGCCGGTTTCAGCTTGCCGTTCGTCGCGAACTCGACGACCTGGTCCTTTTTCCCGGTGAACTCTTCGCGCTTCAACGTCTTGCCCACGATCGGGCCGAGCGCCTTGGTCAGCGCGGCGAGCACGCCGGCCTTCGGTGAGGCGCCCTCGACGATGCCGATCACGGCAACATCGGCGGGTACGTTGAGCGGTGCGGTTGCCTTGAGCGTGATTTTCAGGGGCATACGATCAATGGCGCGCATCTAAGCACAATCTGCCCGGATTGTGTCAGTGGGACTTGAAGATCTGCATCACGTCGCCGAGGAGCTTCAGCGCGTCGGCGCGCGGCCGTTGGAACGCGTTGCGCCCCATGATCGAGCCGAAGCCGCCGCCCTGCGCGATCTGCTTCACCTCGTCGAGGACGGCCTCGGTGCCCTTGGCCTCGCCCCCGGAGAAGATGACGACGCGCTTGCCACCGAACGTGCACTCGACCACGTGGCGCACGCGGTCGGCCAAGGTGTCGAGCTTGATCGGGTGTTTTTCGTAGACTTTTTTCGACTCCTCGAGCTCGACGTGGGCGGTCGGGGGCTTGACCTTCACCACGTGCGCGCCGAGCTGAGCCGCTATGTGCGCCGCGTACGTGCACACGTCGACCGCGGTCTCGCCCGCCTTGGACAGACCAGCGCCGCGCGGGTAGCTCCAGGTGATCACGACGAGGCCCTTGCGCTTCGCCTCGATCGTGAGCTCACGCAGGTCTTGGTACATCTGGTTGCGCTGCCCCGAGCCCGGGTAGATCGTGTAGCCGATGCCGACGCAGCCGAGGCGGAGCGCGTCCTCGACCGAGCCGGTGAGCGCCGAGCAAGGCTGGTCGACCTTGGCGAGGGTGTCGCTGTTGTTGAGCTTGAGGATGAGCGGGACCTGGCCGGCGAACTTGCCCGCCGAGACCTCGAGCTGACCGAGGGGCGCGGCGTAGGCGTTGCAGCCCGAGTCGAGCGCGAGCTGGTAGTGGTAGTCGGGGTCGTTGCCGTCGCGGTTCGGGCCGAACGATCGGAGCGGCCCGTGCTCGAAGCCCTGATCGACAGGCAAGATCACCATCTTGCCGGTGCCTGCGAGCGTGCCGGTCATGAGGAGCCGGTACAGGTTCGTCAGGGTGCCCGGGTTGTCGGACGGGTAGAACGAGAGGATCTGCTTGACGCGATCGGTGACGGGCATGGCTTGGTCTCCGCTTGAAAACGAGGGCCGGAGCCTAACAGTGTCGAGGAAAATGGCACCCGTGTTTGTGCTCGACGAGGGGGTCGCTGCTCTTTCACCCCCCCACCCCCCTCGCTCGCGAGGGGGGCACCATGCTGTCGTGGCC
>CALKVR010000243.1 GCA_938004815.1 uncultured Polyangiaceae bacterium
CCGCCGAGCCCGCCGCCGCAGCGGGCCAGGTCTCGATCCGGCCCCTGGCCACCCCGCTCCCCGGGGGCGCCTTCATCGGTCTGGACGGCTCCTTCTAGCGTTTGGTGCCGTTGCCATCTGGTACGGTTGATCCATGTCGGAGCGGCCGACGTTTCCCGAGATATACATGACGCTGGCGCGCGCGCTGGCAGCGCGGTCGACGTGCGTGGTCGAGCGGGTCGGCGCCGTCATCACGAGCGCCGACTTTCGCAAGGTGCTCGCGATCGGCTACACCGGCAACGCCACGGGCTTGCCCAACCGGTGCGATCGCGAGGGGCCCGATTGCGGCTGTCTTCACGCAGAAGAGAACGCGATCATCCACTGCGACGCCCCGCGCAGCGAGGCCAAGATCGTATTTTGTACGCGCCTGCCGTGCCGGGCTTGCGCCAAGCGCCTCATCAACCTCGGTGGCGTACAGGATCTGTACGCCGCGGGTGGCGACGGCGGGCCGACCTCGGTCGACGCCGGCATCGTCGAGCTGCTGGGCTCGGTCGGCATCCGCGTGCACCGCCTGGGTTAGCCGGCGCGCCCGGGTACTAGTCGTTCGTGAGCTTGCGCGCCTTGATGATCTGAAAATACCGCCTGGCGATCCCGGCGGCCTCGGCCGCGCGCGAGACGTTGCCGTTGTGCCGCGCGAGCACGCGCTCGACGTACCGGCGCTGGAACTCTCTGAGCGCGCGCTGGCGGGCCTGCGAGAACGGAAGGTCGAGCGAGAGCACCTCTTCGATCGTCTCGCGCGGCTCACCAGATTCGCTCCGGCGCGCGACCAAGCGCGCCACCTCGGCCCGAAGCTCGCGCACGTTGCCCGCGAGCGGGCTGTCCTCGAGCATCGCGAGGTCCTCGGGGCTGGGCGCGCCGCCCGGCTCGTCGAGCTCGCTCCAGAATCGCGTGGCCAACATGCGCACGTCGCCGCGGCGCTCGCGAAGCGGCGGCAGCTCGATGCGCTGGGGGCTCACGAGCTCGAGCAGCCCGGCCGAGAACCGCTTCTGCTGCACTTCGCGATCGAGGTCACGCGACGAGCTCGAGAGGATGCGCACGTCGTAGGCGGTGCCGAGCCTGGCTGACGGCACGGTCGCCTTCTGGCGATCGAGCCACTTCTCGAGCGCCTCTTGCGACGCCGGGGCAAGCTCGGCGATCTCTCGGACGAACAGGGTGCCCCCACCGGCCTGCTCGATCGCCGACGGCTCACCGGGCGACGACGCGGTCGGATCCGACGCGCCCGCCGGGGGAGCCGCGCAGTCGAACACCACGAAGGGCCCGTGCTTGCGTGGCCCGCCCTCGTGGATCGACTCGGCCAGGAGCTCTTTGCCGGTGCCTCGCTCGCCCTCGATGAGCGCCGGCGACACGGCGGTGGCGATTCGCGCGCAGAGCTCGTAGAGGCGTCGCATCGCGGGCGACGAGCCGAGCACCCGCCCGAACCTGTCCTGGCCCGACGGCTTGCCGACGCGGGTCGCGCCTCGCTCGACCCGGAGAGCGGTGCTGCCCAGGCGCACGACCTCACCCCCGGCGAGCCACGCGCGCTCGACCGGGAGGCCGTTGACGACCGTCCCGTTCGTCGAGCCGAGATCGGCCAGGTAGAGCTTGCCGTCCCGCGGATCGAGGGAGGCGTGGCGGCGCGAGACCTGCCGGTCGGCGAGGCGGATGGTACACGCCGAGCTCTGCCCGACGAGGACCGGGCCGGGGGCGTCGGGATCGAGCGTGAAGCGCTCGCCCTGGTTGGGGCCCTCGAGGACTTCGACCGAGAACACGGCGCCACGCTCGGGGGCCTCGGGCGCTTCTTGCTCGACGGTGGCGAGATCGGCCTCTTGGATCTTCTTCACGAGGGGCCGATGGTACGTCGGCCGGGGCGGCCGACCAAGAGGGCTCAGCGGAAGGCGACGGCCAAGACGACGATCGCGACCGAGAGCACGGTCGCGAAGATCGTGGACCACGGCCGCGCCCGCGTGTCTGCGATGACGGCGTCGAACAGATCGTCGGGCGCGTCCGAAGGCACGCGCGGCGCGCGGAGCGAGGGCGCGTCGTTGCCGATCGCGGCCGCCTCGAAGGAGAGGACGAAGTCGTCGAGCGAACGGAAGCGCCGCTCGACGTCGATCGAGAGCGCACGCCGAAAGAACGCGTCGAGCGCTCGCGCGAGACCGGGAGCCACGGCGCTGGGCGCGAGCGGCGCGTCGGGCCCCGCCGTCGGAGATACCCCCGTGACCGCGCGATACAGCATGGAGGCCATGGCCCACATGGAGCGGTGGTCGTCACCGTCGTGCTCCAGCGACCACGCCTCCGTGGGGTCGACGAGCTTGAGCACTTCGCTCTGGCCCGTACGTGAGAAGATGACGCTCTTCGTCGACAGACCGTCCGTGCTCACACCGGCCGCACGCGCGTCGGCCACGGCGTTCGCGACGTCGGCGAGCCAGCGCAGGCACTCGCCCGCGCCCATGCGTCGATACCGGTCGAGCCGCGCTTCGAGGCTCTCGCCGTCCAGAGGCTCCGCCACCACGAAGAGCCTGCCTTCGTGCTCGCCGTGGGCCAGCGTCCGGACGAAGTGGGGGCCATCGAGCCGGCCGCCGATCGCGACCGCGCGCCGGAACCGCTCGATGGTCTGGGCGTCGGTCGAGGCGCGTCGTGACAGGATCTCGATCGTGACCCGTGCGTCCGATGCCGCGCCGTCGACGGCCGACCAGGTGGCCCTCGTCGCGCTGCTCTCGAGCACCGACCCGAGCGTGTACCGGTCCGCGAAGGACGCCCCTGGGTAGAGCGGATCGCGCGGCGGGCTCATCACGCCACCGAGAGCGTGGCGGAGGGCGACGCTACCGGCGGCGCGATGTGGTAGCCCTGCACGTACCGGCACCCGAGCTTGCGCACCGTGGACAGCTCGCGTTCGTTCTCGATGCCTTCGGCCACGAGACGGATGCCGAGCTTGTCCGAGAGGCGCTCCATGCTGCGGACGACCTCTTGTCGGGCCCGAGATTCGTCGATGTTGCGCACGATGCCCATGGCGAGCTTGATGATGTCGGGCTCGATCTCGACGAGGCCGTCGAGCCCCGGGAAACCCGAGCCCATGTTGCCGAGCGCGACCTGGTAGCCGTAGAGCCGCAGAACGCTCGTGCGCATGCGCAGGTCTTCGAGGGTACCGATGGCGGCGCAGTCGCCGATCTCGAGGACGATCCGCCCTGCGAGCGGCGCGAGCACGCCGGTGTCGCTGTACAGGCTGCGGTCCTCGAGATCGATGGCGTTCACGTTGAGGAAGAGC
>CALKVR010000244.1 GCA_938004815.1 uncultured Polyangiaceae bacterium
TGCCAGGGCCGCACGCTGATCCTGGAGGCCGTAGTTGCCGCTCGACGGGAGCGCCGGGTCCTCTTGTTTCAGCTCGGGCATGGCCAGGAAGCCGAACGGGCCGAGGCGATAGTTGATGGTGACGACGACGGAGTGGGTCGTCTCGGAGAACGCTTGACCGTCGTACGCGCCGTCGCCGCCGCTGCCGAGGATGTAGCCGCCGCCGTGGATCCAGACGAGCACGGGGAGCGGCGCCGAGCCCGGACGCTCGGGGGTCCAGACATTGAGCGTGAGGCAGTCCTCGCTGCTGCCGGTGGCGAACGCGCCGTCGAGGGGGCTGCCCTGCGCGCACGTGGGCCCGCGCGCGATCGAAACGCGCGGCTCCTGCCAAGGCGTCTTGGGCGCGGGCGGTCGCCAACGGAGCGAGCCGACGGGCGGCTCGGCGTAGGGGACACCGAGAAAGACACGTGATGTTCCGAGGAGCGCGCCTTCGATCGGGCCCGAGTCGGTCACGAGCGACAGCGACGCGGGCGCGCCGCCCGCCCCCCCGGTGCCGCCGGTCGTGCCGTCGTCTCCGCACGCGAACGAGGCGAAACCGAGCAGAACCGCGAAGATCGAGCGAAGCCGCATGCCGCGATCCTAGCCGAGGCATGGAGGAGGCGCCGGTCGAAACGTGACGGACCAGTCGGTCACATTGCTGCGTGCTCGGGCCGCATTCGTGACGACACGGTCAGCAAGCTTGATCTGGGTTTGCAGTGCAGGTCGCTCGGGCTACGGCCGTTCTCATGACGCAGCCGGCGACCCGCATCCTGGGCACGGGCCACTACCTCCCCGAGGCGGTGCGCACGAACTCCGATCTCGAAGAGATGGTGGAGACGTCGGACGCATGGATCGTCGAGCGAACGGGGATCCGCGAGCGCCGCATCGCGGCTCCCGGCGAGGTCACGAGCGACATGGCGACGGCGGCCGCGCGTCGCGCGCTCGCCATGGCCGAGATCGGCCCCGAAGAGCTCGACATGATCCTCGTCGCCACCGTCACGCCAGACTGCCCCATGCCGGCGACAGCGGTGTTCGTTCAGCAGAAGCTCGGCGCCGGTACGTGCCCGGCGATGGATCTCTCCGCTGCTTGCGCGGGGTTCGTGTTCGGGCTGTCGATCGCGGACCAGTTCATCCGTTCGGGCGCCATGAAGCACGTGCTCGTCGTGGGCGTCGAGCTGCTATCTCGGGTCGTCGACTGGACGGATCGGACGACCTGCGTTCTCTTCGGTGACGGCGCTGGCGCCGCCGTTCTCGGCCCCGCCAATGGCGCGCAAGCGCGCGGCAAACCGCGCGGCATCCTCTCGACGAAGATGAAGAGCGACGGGGCGCTCGCCCAGTCGCTCACGATCCCCGGTGGCGGCACCGTCGCCCCGGCGTCTGCAGAGGTTCTCGAGAAGAAGCTCCACAAGGTCCACATGAAGGGCCAGGACATCTTCAAGGTGGCGGTCAAGAACCTCCACGGGTCGAGCCAAGCCGCGCTCGACGCCCTGGGGATGACCGGCGCGGACCTGGACTGGATCTGCCCTCATCAGGCCAACATGCGGATCATCGACCTTGCGGTGTCGAAGCTCGGGGTGCCGCGCGAAAAGATGCTCCACAACATCGATCGCGTGGGGAACACGTCGAGCGCGAGTATCCCGATCCTGCTCGACGAGAGCGTTCGCGCGGGCAAGGTCCGCCCGGGCGACACGGTGCTCCTCTGCGCGCTCGGCGCCGGCATCTCTTGGGGCAGCGCCGTCCTCAGGATGTGACTTCGATCACCCGCCGTCGAGCTCGCGCGCGATCGCCACGAGCTCGTCGGCGATGTCCTCGCAGCTGGCGGGCCGACCCTCGGCGCGTCGGGTGAGCATCCGCCTGACGAGCGCGTCGAGGCGCTGCGGCACTCGCCCGTTCTTCTCACGCGGACCCGCGATGGTGTCGACCACCTGCGCGTGCAAGATCTCGACGGGGTTGTCGGAGGGAAAGAGGCGCTGGCCCGTCAACATCTCGTGCGCGATGACGCCGAGCGAGTAGATGTCGGCGGCCGGTGTCACCGACGCGAACTCCGCGTACTGCTCCGGGGCCATGTAGCCGACGGTGCCGGCCACGAAGCCCGTCGACGTGATCACATCGGCCTTGCGCGGCAGCGTGCTGCGCTTGGCGATGCCGAAGTCCATCAGCTTGACCCCGTCGTGGGCAGTGATGAAGACGTTCGCGGGCTTGACGTCGCGGTGCACGATGCCGGCGTCGTGCACCACACCCAGGGCCACCGCGATCTGGTGCAGGTAGTAGACGGCGCGCTCGAGGTCGAGCTTGCCGATGAGATCCTTGAGGCTGACGCCGTCGAGCAGCTCCATCGTGATGAACTTGCGCCCCTCGTGGTCGCCGATGTCGTAGACGCGAACGATGGTGGGGTGCGTGAGCTCGCGGCAGAGCTTGAGCTCCTGCTTGAACCGCGCGAGGAGGCTCCCGTCCTCCTGGCGGTCGTCGAAAAACTTGAGGGCGACCGGCCCCCCGAGCTCGTCGTCTTGGGCACAGAAGACGACGCTCATGCCGCCTCGCCCGATCTCGCGCTCGAGCACGTAGCGTCCGCCGACCCGCTGCCCGGCAGACGGCACCGCCCTGCGCAGCATCTCTCCCGAGCGCTTGCGCGGCGCGGGAGCGGAACGGGGAGGGCCCTCCGCTCTCGGCTCCTGCGGCGCGGGCCTGGCCGCTTGGGGGCCTGTCCGCGGTGGCGGGGCCCGCGAGTCGGGGCGCTCCGGCAGGCCATCGAACGACGGGGGACGCAGCGAAGATTCGCGTGTCGGCCCCGGTGCCGTGGAGGCAGGCGCCTGGCGCGCCCAGAACTTGGCGTCGCCCTGCAGCAGGCTGGTGAGGGCCTCTTGCGCGCTCTCGTCGAGCTGCGTGAGGCGGCCACCCACGTCGGCGTAGCCCGGCGACCGCCGCGCGACGATGGCCAGCACTTCACGAGCGTCGTCGTCGTAGCCGGCCGCCTGATAGAGCACGCCCAGCTTGTAGAGCGCGTCGATGTCGCCTTGATCCGTCGGGCGACCGTGGATGAACTGGGCCAAAAAGGCGTCGAGCTCGAACGTCACCGTGCCGAGCTGCGACGATATGTGAATCGCGTTCAAGCACGCGCCCCGGTAGCTGGGGGAGCCCGATGGCACGAGCATGAACGACGCGAGCGCCGACCGCTTGTCGCCCGCCTCGAAGTGGCAGACGCCGGCCTCGAACGCCATGCCCGCGCGCTCGTAGAGCGCGGCTGCTCGGGCATACTGGCGCGCGTGCTGCGCCATCTGCGCAGCCAGATCGGGGCGCCCGCCGCGAACGTACGCGTCTATCGATTCGCGGAGCTGCTCCGCATCCTTCGGACGGTCGTCGGAGCTCACCCGGACCGACGAGCTTATCGGGGCCGCGGCGCGGCGCCTACTCCCCCTGGCGACCCTCGACCGTGCTCAGCGAGAACGCCGCCTCTTCGGGGGTGATCAGGCCCTGGTACATGAGCGTCTGCACCGCGGTGGTCATGCTCTGCATACCGGTCTCCTTGTGCTCCGGGTTCTGCAGATAACCCTCGAGATGATGGATCTTGTTGTCGCGGATCATGTGCGCGACGGCGTAGTTGTGGAGGAGTATCTCGATCGCGGCGTGCCGGCTCTCGCCTCCGCGGCCACGGCAGAGGTGCTGCGCGATCGCGCCGCGCAAGACGACCGAGAGCGTGCTTCGCACCTGGTCGCGCACCGCTTCGTCGAAGGTGTCGACGATGCGGTCGATGGCGCGCGGCGTCGAGCGCGTGTGGAGCGTCGCGATGACGAGCACGCCCGTCTCGGCCGCCGACAGCGCCAGGCCGATCGTCTCCAGGTCCCGCATCTCGCCCACCACCAGCACGTCGGGGGCCTCCCGCAGAGCCGACCGCATCGCGGCCGCGAACGACTGGGCATGGAGGCCGATCTGGCGCTGCGTGACGAAGCTCTGGATGTTCTCATGCAAGAACTCGATCGGATCCTCGAGGGTGATGATGTGCCTCGAAGAGGTCTCGTTCATTTCACGGACCAGCGCGGCCATCGTCGTACTCTTGCCGGAGCCGGTCGGGCCGGTGACGAGGACGAGCCCCTTGGTCTCCCGCGCGAGGTTGCGGATCGCGCGAGGCAGGCCCAGCTCGTCGAGGGTGGGGATCTTGGTGGGGATGACCCGAAAGACGGCGCCGATGCCCGACGCGTGTGCGAACGCGTGCGCGCGAAAGCGCGCGAGGTCACCGAGCTCGTAAGCGAAATCGATCTCCTGGGCCTGCGACAACGCCGCCTTTTGCTCGGGCGTGATGATCTCGTCGAGGAGCCGAAACGCCTCTTCTTGAGACAGCTCGCGGAAAGCCAGACGGTGCAGCTCGCCGCAGTGCCGAACGACGGGGACGTGGCCGGCGCGCAAGTGCAGGTCGCTCGCGTTTTGATCGACGACGAGGCGCAGAAACGAGTCGATGCGCGGCATCACGGGCTCCGCGGGCCGCGAGGCGGCGTGGAGATGATCTGGG
>CALKVR010000245.1 GCA_938004815.1 uncultured Polyangiaceae bacterium
CGCGCAGGCGATGGGCGCGGTCGACGTCACCACGTTCGGGTCGAGCGAGTACGTCCAGGGGCCGCTGACCGAGATCGTCGGCAGCGGCTGAGCCGCCCCGATCTAGACTAGGGGCACACCGTCACGCTCGAGCTCTGCGAGCAGTTGTAGTCGACGCAGTCGAAGTAGCCGTCACCGTCGTTGTCGAGGCCGTCCGAGCAGAGCGCGTTCGTGTTCTCGGCGCCGAAGCAGAACGGGACCGCTTCGTCGGTGTTGCACCAGCCGCTACCGCAATCGTTCCCACAGGCACCGCAGTCCTGGTCGGAGCCGAGCCAGACGCACTCGGTCGTGCAGCGCGCGAGGCCACAGTCGCCGTCGCAAGCGCTGCTCCCGTCGCACGTGAGCGAGAGCGAGATGCTGCGGGTCGCCTTCTTGCCGCTCGCGTCGAAGAACTCGGCGGTGAACGTGCGGGGCGCGCCGGGGCCGGGGTCGAAGTCGATCGCCGAGACGGTGTTGATCTGCTCCCAGGTCAGGGTCATCTCGTACGCTCCCTCTTGTCCGCTGGTCGCGAACGCCCCGTAGGGAGCGCCCGACTGATCCAGGAGCGAGCCCCCGATCACGTCATCGACGCCGTCGGGGTCGGTCACCACCGCGGTGAAGGTGACGGACGGCGTGTCCGCTCCGCCATCGAGCGCCGGGACGTTGGTCCCGAAGCTCAAGAACTCGGGCGCGCCAGGCTCGCTCGTGCCGCCCCCGGCGCCGCTGGTGGAGGTCGAGCTACCGGTCGTGGGCCCGGCGCCGGGCTAGTAGTCGACGCAGACGCCCGTGTCGCACACGCGATTGCCTTTGCAATCGGCATCCGACGAGCAGCCGGCGGCACCGTCGTCGCCGTCCGACGATGGATCCGAGGAGCACGAAAGCCCGAGCACGGCCGACGAGAGCGGGGCGAGGACGAAGAGGGGGAGAAGAGAGCTGCCAAAGCGCATGTAAGCCACGGACACACCGAGATCGTGGTCGTCGCACCGAAAGTTGGCGCCGCGTAGCATCCGGCTCGTGGTCCCGGCAGATTGGGTCGCCCAGCGGTTTCGGATCGAGAGCCAGGCGGGCTCCGGCGGGATGGGGGTCGTGTACCGAGCGTTGGACACGGCGACCGGGCAGAGGGTGGCGCTCAAGATCCTGCACGGTCACGAAGCCGGCCAAAAGGACCGATTCGCGCGCGAGGCCGCCCTCTTGGCAGAGCTCCGACATCCCCGGATCGTGGGGTACGTCGCGCATGGTGCGACCGACACCGGGCAAGCGTTCATCGCGATGGAGTGGGTCGACGGCGAAACGCTGCGTGAGCGGCTGGCCCGCGGGCCGCTCTCGGTGGGTGAGGCGGTCTGGATGATGGAGGCGGTCGTCGACGGGCTCGCGGCTGCTCATGACCACGGTGTCATTCATCGCGACCTGAAGCCCGCCAACTTGATGCTCGAAGGGGGAGCCCTCGATCGCATCAAGATCCTGGATTTCGGGATCGCTCACGCGCGCCGGGCCGAGAAGCTCACCGCCACCGGCGAGATGCTCGGCACGCCCGGCTACATGGCGCCGGAACAGGCGCGCGGGGAAGGCCCGGTCGACGTGCGCACCGACATCTACGCGCTCGGCTGCGTCCTCTTCCGCTCGCTCGCGGGGCGCGCGCCGTTCGATGCTCCGGACCCGCTCGCGGTGCTGCTCAAGGTGACGACCGAGACTGCACCTCGGCTGGCCGCGTTTCGGGCCGACGTGCCGGCGGCGCTCGACGGGCTCTGCGCCAGCATGCTGGCGAAGGAGCCGTCGCAACGCCCCGCGACCGCGCGTGAGGTGCTCGAGCGGATGCGCGGCGCTCAGAACGCGCCGACCGTGACGGCGGGCGCGTTCACACCGTCGGCGACGGCTGCGGCGGGCGGGCGGCCGTGGGCCTTCGTCGGTTTGGCGTGCGGTGCGGCTCTCGTCGGTGCGCTATGCGCGGCGGCGTGGTTTGCGACCCACGGTGCAGCCACAGGCGATGCGGCCGACACCGACGACGAGGACGAGTCACCGAAAAAGAACAAGCGGGCATCGAAGACGCGCTCGGACCCCGTGCCGCCGGCCCCGGCGCCCGCTCCGCCGCCGCCGCCGAAAGCTTGCGACGCGCTGAAGTGCGAGGCGTTCGCGTTCCCGAACCCCGCCGACATCGAGCCACTCGATGCGTTGCCTGTGGCGATCGCGATGGCGAAGACGATCGATCCGAACCCGCTCTTGTGGCGCATCGACGTCGGCCGTGTCGACGCGGGGGTCGCGGACGTGCGCTCCCTCGAGTTTGCGTTCCGGGTGCGGCCCCAGAACGCGCGTCCGGGCGACGATGCGCCGCGCTAC
This sequence comes from uncultured Polyangiaceae bacterium, assembly GCA_938004815.1. Classification (GTDB taxonomy): domain Bacteria; phylum Myxococcota_A; class Polyangia; order Polyangiales; family Polyangiaceae; genus Xiheicaenibacterium. The sequence continues at coordinate 2,353 of CALKVR010000245.1, forward strand.
CTCGAGATCGAGTACCAAGCGGGGCGGTTCGAGGCCGAGTACAGCGGTCCGGAACCCCACGCGAGGGCCAGCAAGCCACCGACTTGCAAGCTCAAGGACGCATGGAAGGCCGCGGTTGCCAGCGGGCTCGCGGCAAACGCGATCGCGAGCGTCGACTACGCCGACGATGCGAACCCGAGCCTCGGCGGCGTCTGGTCGTTCTATGTCGCGAATCACACCGAGATGCACCGTTACGTCGACGGGCAGACGTGCCAGGTCGTAAAGAAGGGTTTTTGAAGGACACGCCCGCGGCGTCAGGGGGCGTCGACGAACACGACGCCCGTCATCCCCGAGAGAGCGTGGGCCTGGCAATAGTAGGGGAACGTGCCCTCGCTCGTCATCGTGACCGTCTTTGACGTACCGGTGTCGGTGACGGGTACGAACGGCCCCGACGACGCGGGCACGACGCCGCCCGAGACGTAGCCGCCCTGCAGCGGATGCGAGGCGAAGCTGCCCTGGAACGTCACCTGGGTGCCGGACGCGACCCTGATGCACTTCGGCGTGTAGCTGAAGCCGGCGAACGTGACGGTGACTGCGGATTGCGAGGTGAGGTCTTGCGCGGCGCCGAGCGAGCAGCCGTTGATCGGCCCGCATACCGATTGCACGCAACCGCCGCTCGCGCAGTCGCCGTCGACGACGCACGCCGAGCCATCGGGACAATCGCCGCAGGGCCCGCCGCAATCGGTGTCGGTCTCGGCGCCGTTCGGGAACCCGTCCATACACGTCGGCGTGGCGCAGACGAGGGCCATCGGGTGGCAGAAGTCGCTCAGACAATCGTCGTCGATGATGCAGTCGAGCGTGTCGGTGCAGCCCAAGCAGTCGGGCCCCCCGCAATCGACGTCGGTCTCGAGGCCATTGAAGAACGTGTCGTTGCACCCGCTCGGCACGCACGTCTCCATCATGCATAGGTCGCCCATCACGCAGTCGCCGGCGTCGTTGCACTCGACACAGTTGCCGCCGCCGTCGCAGACCGCGCCGCCGCCCGTCGCGCAGACGGTGTCGATGGGCTCGGGATCGTGGGTGGGGTCGACGCCGTCGCAGGCGTCGGCCGTGCAATCGTTGCCGTCGTCGTCGACGTCGGCGCCGTCGGGCACGAAGACGACCGTGCCCGCTCCGTCGCAGACGGTGGCCTGGCAGTCGCCGTCGACGTCCTCGTCCGGAACGGCGGTGCCCTGGGGCAAGAAGCTGAGGCCGCACATGCCGTCCTCGCACGTGGGCTCGGAGCACGCCGTGCTGGTCTGGTTGCAGTCGGCCGGCGTCGTGCACTCGTGACCGGTGTGCCCGCCGCTGCCGCTGGAGGTCGTCGACGCCGACGAGCTGCTCGCGCTCGATGTCGCGGCGCTGCTCGAGGATGTGCCGTCCGTCGTCGTCGCGCCGCCGTCGTCACCACAAGCAAAGAGCGCGACGGTGAGCAGCAGAGAGGGGCGGCGAAGCGAGCATTCCATGGGGCCCGGAATGCTACCGCGACTTCGTCGTGACGTGACCGTCTACCAGTGAAGCTCGACCGGCTCGACCGACGCGCACGACGTCTCTTCGCTGCCGAGCTCCACGAGCGCAGCCTCGGCCTTGCGGTACGCGTCGACGTCGCGCACCGCGGCGCGCTCGAGGAACATCCGGAGCGCCAGGGCGGCGCGCTCGTCGTTGCCGACCTCGACGTAAGCGAGGCCCAGGTAGAGGTACGCCTTGTCGAGGACGCCGACCGCAGCGTCCTTGGCGAGGGCGCGCTCGATCACGGTCGCCGCCTGAGGGAAACGCTTGCGCTGGTAGAGCGCCAGGCCTGCGGCAAAGAGCTCGTGGGCGTCGTCGGTGCTCAGGTCGGCGTACATCAGATCCGCGGTGATGACGGCCTCGGCGAGGACGAGGGCGCCGATCGGCTGGACGACGACGAGGGGACCGAAGAGCGCGCCGGTCGTGACGCCGACCGCGGTCGCGACGTTGTCGTCGTGCGCCAGATCGACGGCGAGGTCTTCGTGGAGCTCGCGCCAGGCGACTACCTGCTCTCGGCAGCGCAGCTTCTCGCCGGTGAGCGGATCGCGCAGCAAGAGGACGGTCTCGTCCTGACCGGGGTCGTCGCTGCCGCTTTCGGGTGCCATCACGTAGCCCCGGAACGCGGGCGAGTACCGGGCTCGCGTCCCGAACGTCTCGGGGGCGGTCGCGCAGCCGGCCGAGCTGGTGACGAACGAGGCCGAGAGAGCCAAGGCAAGACGAAGCCGACGGCGAGCGAAGTCGCGCATGATGAACATCCATTGCTGCGTGTTGGAGAAGGGGCGGGGCGGTCACGCGTCGTGGCCGCGTGCCCGCCTCACTTCGCGAAATCGGGGTTCGCGGACGCGATGGCTTTGGCCACGTCGATCTGCGCCAGGAAGCCCATGCCGGGCCCCGCGCTGCGCGTGATCGGCTCGGCCGATGGCGGCAGGGACGCGCCGTACCAGCGGTCGTCGTCGCTCGCGAGCGCCCACGCGGCCGAGGTCGGCGGTGCGAGCGAGGCCGGTGACGACACCGGCAGCGAGGACCAGCCGGCGCGGAGCGAGGGATCGCCCCCCGGGTCCGACCAGGCGACGAGGAGGGCGGCGCTCGACGACGGCGCGTACGCGAGCGACGGCGAGGGCGAGGCGAGGGGCGGCGCGACGTCGTGCGTGTCGTCTGGCGCCTGTCTGTCGGGGACCGGCGCCGCCGCGTCCTCGCGCGGCGCCGACCGGGCGAGAGATGCGCGCCGCGCGGCCGCGACGGTAGCTCGCGCGAGGCGCCGCTGCCGCGCGCCCGGCGGCTCGGGCTCCTCTGCTACGACTGGCGCGCTCTCGCTCGGGGCCGGCTCGGCGCGGGGGCGCGCGTCGCGTGGCTCGGACGATTCGATGGGGGGCGCCTCGAGGTCGGGAGCGACCTGAGCCGCGGCGGGATCGGGGCGCGCCGTGACGGGCGTGGAAGTGCCGAGCAGCCACGGCACGACGGCGGCGGCGGCGACGCCGACGATGGCTGCGACGAGGAGGGCGGTGGACGTGCGCATTCGCGACGGGCTCGCAACGCGAGACACCGGCCGGACACGTGGAAC
>CALKVR010000246.1 GCA_938004815.1 uncultured Polyangiaceae bacterium
CGGTGCCGGTGTCGCTCACGCTGAGCACGAGCTGGCCGCCGCGGACCGAGTGGTCACGCCGAGCGTCGATCCGGAGCACGCCGGCGCGCGGCATGGCGTCGCGCGCGTTGATGCACAGGTTCATGAGCACCTGTTGGAGCGCCGTAGCCGGCGCGAGGATGCGCAGCTTCGCCTCGACCTCGGACTCGACCCGGATCGACCGCGGGAACGTGCGTCGCACGATGCCGAGGACCTCGTCGCATACCTTCGTGGCGTCGATGACCACGTTCTCGCTCTTCTCGCCCTTCGCCATCTGCAGGAGGCGCGCCGCGAGCTCACCGGCGCGCTGGAGCGAGAGATAGGCATCCTCGATGCAATCGACGATCGCGGGCTCACCGCGCTCGGTGGCCGAGAGACCGCGCATCGACTCGACGTTGGACATCGCGGCCGCGAGCATGTTGTTGAAATCGTGGGCCACGCCCACGCTCAGGCGCCCGACCATCTCGAGTCGCCGTCGTTCGCGCAGCTCACCATCGATCGGCTCGCGGACGCAGACCTGGAGCCGCACCCGGGCGCCGAGCGCGATGAGATCGCCCGGGCGCAACTTGGACCACTCGATCTTGGCGTGGTTGATCCACGTCCCGTTGCGGCTGCCGGCGTCCTTGATCGTCCAGCCGTTCTTGTCGTCGAGCGTCAACGTCGCGTGGATGCGGCTCACGTCGTCGTCGGCGATGCAGACCGTCGCGTTCGACGATCGGCCGAGCGTGGCGAGGTGCGTCATCGGGATGATCCGTCCCTCTTCCGGGCCGGTCATGACCACGAGCTGAAGATCGGTAGGTGCGGGCTCCAAGCTCTGGGTAGGAACCTCGCTCCGTTTCGAACGTGACCGGTCGTCGCTCATGTCAACTCGATGACACGGCACATCCTGGCGCTGGTTAAGGTCCGAACCACCGGTGCCGTTGTTCCCCGTCGATGGCCTCCCCCCATCCGACCCTCGAAACTCGAGCCTCCGATGTCGCGTCCTCGGCCGACGGGGTAGGCGTTGCAGCGGGACGGGAGCCGGTCGGGTCGCGCTACGTGCCCGGCGACGTCATCGCGGCCAAGTACCGGCTCGAGCACCCGCTCGGCCAGGGTGGGATGGGGTCGGTGTGGCTGGCGCGCAACCTCGTCCTCGACGTCGACGTCGCGATCAAGGTCACGCTCGGCACCGCGACCACCGAGGTCGGTCGCGCGCGCCTCTTGCGTGAGGCCCAGACGGCCGCGCGGCTCCAGCACCCCTCGATCGTTCGGGTGTACGACTTCGGCCAGACGGCCTTCGGCGACCCGTTCATCGTGATGGAGGTGGTGAAGGGCGAGTCGCTCGCCGATCTGCTCGATCGGCGCGGTCGGCTCTCGGCCGTCCACGCGGTCCAGCTCCTGCTGCCGATCGCCGGCGCGCTGTCCGTCGCGCACGGCAAGGGCATCGTTCATCGCGACGTCAAGCCCAGCAACATCATCCTCATGGCCGGGGAGCGGGGCGAGATCTCTCCCAAGCTCGTCGACTTCGGCATCGCCAAGGTGGGCGCAAACGATCGCGAGCGCCTCACGCGGGTCGGTTCCATGATCGGCAGCCCGGACTACATGTCGCCCGAGCAGATCCGCGCCCGCGCCGACCTGGATGAGCGCGCCGACGTCTGGAGCCTGGCCGTCGTCCTCTACGAGACGATCGTGGGTCGGCGACCGTTCGAGGAGTCGTCTCCGGAGGCCCTCCTCGGCGCGATCCTCGTGGACGCGCCGACGCCGACGCACCAGCTCGGAGCGGGCGATGCAGCCCTGTGGGCGGTCATCGAGCAGGGGCTCCAGAAGAACCGTGATCTGCGCTGGAGCACCGTTCGCGCGATGGGCCGCGCGCTGGCTCGCTGGGCGCTCGGCGCCGGGGTCACGCTCGATTCGACGGGCACGTCGCTCGAGCGCCAGTGGCTGAACGAGGGTGAGGCAGCTCCGGGCGGGCCCATTAGAGCCGCCCATCCGGAGCCGGTCGCCGTCGCGGCCGCCCACCCCGTCACTGGCTTCGAGCCGAAGCGGACGTCGCCGCGCGCGGCAGCAGTCGTCGCAGGCGTCTTGGCCGGGACCGTGGCGCTCGCGTGGATCATCCGCGCGCCCGCCCAGACGATCGTGCCCGAGCGTCCGATCGCGATCGAGCCGATGCAGGCGACGCGCGTGCCCATCCCGCTCTACCTGCCCGAGGCCACCCCAGAGCCCGCCGCGGAGTCTCCCGAGGCGGCTTCGACGGTCAAGCGTTCTTCACCGAAACAAAAGCTGCCCGCCGCGCGCGGAGCGAAGCCGGCGCCGCAGACCAAGCCGCGGGGCAGCGTCGCCGCCGAGCCCGACTTCTGATCCCATGAAAAACCGAGTCGTACTCATCATGCTGACACTTCTGTCTGGAGTGGTCGTGGGGTGCTCCGCCCTCATCGACTCCGAGCTCGACGGCGAGGGAGGGGCCGGCCAGACGGCAGGAAACGCTTCGATGACGAGCTCGGTGTCGGGATCGGAGTCGGGGTCGGCATCGGAGTCGGTCGCGGTGTCGACATCCCAATCGGTGTCGGCTTCGGCGTCGCAGTCCGCATCGGCCTCGACGACGTCCGGCTCGAGCAGTGGCGGCGGGTGCGGCAGCGCGCCTTCCTCCGTCTCGACCGTGTGCCCTGGCGGGAATCTCGTTGCGGGCGTCTGCGTGATCGATTGCAGCTGGAAGGACGCCTGCAAAGACGACACGATCGAATGCCCGCCCGGGCTGCCGTGCCGCGTCGACTGCTCGGGCGACAGCGGATGCCAAGCCGCCGACATCACCTGCCCGGCGGCATACCCGTGCGAGATCGTGTGCGCCGACACCGACAGCTGCAAGACCGCAACGATCACTTGCGCCGACGGGCCCTGCTCGCTCGTCTGCGGCGATGCGTCGAACGCGTGTGAGAACACGGTCCTCGCATGCGGGTCGAACGCCTGCACCTGCGAGCGGCTCGGCGACGACATCCCCGACCAGACGTGCGGCAGCGCTTGTTACTGCGAGATCTGCCAATGACGCTCGCGCAGCGCATCGCCGCGGGCCTCGTCGGCGCGATTCTGCTGGCCGCCGCGGGCGCGGACGCCAGCGGTTCCCGAGGGGTCGACGAGGCGCGGAGTCTTTTTCGCGAGGCGGCGCTCGCCGCAGAGGCCGGCGATTGGGTCGCCGCCCGAGACAAGTACGTTCGGTCGCTCGCGCTGCGGCGCTCGGCGCTCACGCTCTACAACCTCGGGATCGCGCAGAAGCACTGCGGCGCTCTCGTCGCCGCTCGCCAGACGCTCAGCGAGTACTTGGTCGAGCCTCAAACGGAGAGGTCCGAGGCGTTTCGAGCGGACGCTGAAGCCGAGATCCGCGAGCTCAGCGCGCGGATCTCTCAGGTCGCGTTCGTCTTCGACCGGGATCCCCCACCGGGTGTGCAAGCCTCGATCGACGGGGTGACCGTACTGGTCTCGCGCATCGACGCGGCCCACCCGATCGACCCAGGGCGCCATGTGGTTCGCGTCGAGGCGCCGGGCGCACCGCCGTTCGAAACGACCATCGACGTCGCCGAAGGCGAAACGACGACGGTGCCGGTTCGCACCCAGGCTCCGACGCCTCGGCCGCCGCCGCCGCCGCCGCCGGAGCCGACCGGCGCGCCTCCGCCGCTTGCCCCAATCGTGCTGATGGCATCGGGCGGCGCGGTCGCGCTCGCTGGGCTCTCGGTCGGCGTGGCTGGCTTCGTCAAGGCGGGCGATGCGGCCATCGACGAGGACGGCGCGAGCTCGGCGCGCGCCATGGGCATCGCGGCCGATGTCCTCATGCCCGCGGGCGTGGCGGCGGCCGGGATCGGCCTCGTTCTCTTCTTCGTGTTGCCGGATGAGCCGGCGCAGCCGGGCGACGCACGTGCGCGCGTGCGCCCGGGTGCCGGCGGGCTCGTCGTGAGCTTCTGAGCGGACTCCTCCGATCGAAAGCTCGGCGCTCAGAGGGGCCCGTCGGGGCCGCAGCAGGGCGTCGAGCAGTCGCCGTTCCACGCGCAGGTGCACGTGTCGGCGCCCTGGGTGCAGGTGCAGGTGCCGGTCTCGGTGGTGCAGTGGCGCTCGAATGACTCGTCGTTGGGACCCTGGTCGCAGTAGGTGAGGTCACAGGTCGTCGCCATCCCGGTGCCGGCGGACGCGCTCCCGACGCCGCAGTCGTTCCAGACCGGGTCGGGCGGGCAGCCGCCGGTGCCGGTGGTCGCGACCGTGGTGACGGCGGCGTACGTGCTGACGGTGGTCGTCGCGGTCGTGCCGACGGTGGTCGCGACGACGCCGGTCGTGTTGCCGCTCACGGCGCTCGTCTGCCCGGTCGCGGTGGTCGCCGTGGCGGTGTCGGTGTTGCCGTAGCCGCCGGCCCCGCCCTCGCCGCCCTCGCCGCCCTCGCCGTCGGAGATCACCTCGACGTTGCAGGCGGCGGTTGCGGCGGCGACGAGCGCCGCCCCGGTCGCGAGGAAGGTCGCGCGCCGAATCCACGAGTAGGTCATGTGTCGATGCCTCCGCCCGAGTAGTGCGGGTGGGGCCGGCCGGCGGCTCAACAATCGACCAGCGCGGGCCGGTACCCGCAGGAACCGGCGCATGGCGATCGGGTACCCTCGCCTCGATGGTGACGCATGTTCGTGCCGCTTGCGGCGTTCTCGGGCTCTGGGTGTGCTGGGGTGGATGTGCGAGCGTGCAGCCTGCGCCGGCGCCCACCGAGGAGGTCGCGCTGCCTGCTTCGCAGCCCGGGTGCCCCGACCAAGCCGCCTCCGCTGCTGCGCCACGCGGGTGCGAGGCGCACATCCGGTGTGAGACGCCCGACCGGGCGCCGCCGCCGCTCCACTACCCGGCGCCGTACGACCGCTGCGACGCGAGCAAGCAATCCAGCGGGTTCCACTTCGCGGCCGACACCACACGCGCCCGACGCGACAAGGGCGACGACGTCTGCTGCTACGTGAGCCTCG
>CALKVR010000247.1 GCA_938004815.1 uncultured Polyangiaceae bacterium
GCGTCGGCCCGGGCCTCGACCTGGTGAGGGCCCGGGTCGACGGGGGTGACGACGCCGAGCGCGACGGGGCGGCCGTCGATCATGACGGACCCGTTCTGAACCGTGCTCGGCAACGTCACCGTCACCTTGGGAACGCGTACGTCGAGCGCGGCGATGCGGTTTCGAACGAAGCTGCTGCGCTCGGCGTCGCCCGCCACCAGCTCTGCGCCTCTTCGCCAGAGGCTCAGCGCCGTCGCCAGACGGCCTCGTTGCTCCTCGCAGTCGGCCCAGCTGAGCCACGCCCCCGGCACCGCCGCCGCTTCGAAGCTCGCCTCGAACCTCGCGCACGCAGTCGGAAAATCGCGCGCGGCCATCGCCGCTTTGCCCTCCTCGAACAGCCGCTTTCCCTGCGCCTCGTCACCGGCCGCGGTACGGGTAGCGAGCGCGAGGGCGAGCGCCAGAGCCGGGCCGAGACGAACGCGCATTCGACGTCAGGATAGTCGATCGGATCGGGACGCACGAGGCCTAGCGCGCGGTCTCGGGCCCAGCCGGGAGCGCGGTCAGCGGTACGCCCGCTGGAGCTTCTCGAGCGCCGCGCTCCCGGGGCAGAGCGTCTCGTATGGGAGCTCGGAGAGCGGCACCTTGGTCGTCTGCATCCCCTGGTGCATCTCGATGCCCGAGGTGTCGAGGTGCAGCAAGCCGACTGGCACCTCCCCCGAGCGCTGGTGCTCCTGGAGGTACGCCATGACCTTGGCGCGGTCGGTCGGATCGTAATCCTCTGCGACCTTGCGGAACCGGACGGTGCTGCCGTCGTGCAGCGTCACCGTCGTCGACGCGCCGGGGGGGAGCGTCGCCGTTATCTCGGACTTCGGCTCGACGAAGTCGGACTCGATGACCGGCAGCTGGTGCTTGCGCGTGTAGGCGTAGCTCTTGGTGGAGCCCTCGTGATCGTTGAACGTCACGCACGGCGAGATGACGTCCACGATCGCGAAGCCGTTGTGACGGAGCCCCGCTTTCAGGATCGGCACGAGCTGAGCCTTGTCACCCGAGAAGCTGCGCGCGACGAAGGTGGCGCCGATGGTGAGCGCCATCATCACCGGGTCGAGCGGCGCCATCGTGTTGGCCTCGCCCTTCTTCGACTTCGACCCGATGTCGCTCGAGGCCGAGAACTGCCCCTTGGTCAGGCCGTAGCAGCCGTTGTTCTCGATCACGTAGAGCATGTTCACGTTGCGCCGGATAGCGTGGCAGAGCTGCCCGAGGCCGATCGACATCGAGTCGCCGTCACCGCTCACGCCGATGTACGCGAGCTCGCGATTGGCGGCGTTGGCGCCGGTGGCGATCGCGGGCATGCGGCCGTGGGCAGAGTTGAACCCGTGCGCGCTCGACGCGAAGTAGGTGGGCGTCTTGGACGAGCAGCCGATCCCGGAGAGCTTGGCGATGCGGTGAGGCGGCAGGTCGAGCTCGTACAGCGCGCGCACGATCGCGGCCGTGATCGAGTCGTGCCCGCAGCCCGCGCAGAGCGTCGACATCGAGCCCTCGTAGTCGCGCAGCGTGAGCCCGAGCTCGTTCGGCTGGAGCGACGGGTGGGTGACGCTCGGCTTCTTGATGTAGCTCACGACGCACCCCCGTTCACGCGGGCCGGCTGTTCTTCGACGGTGGCCTTGCGCGTCTCGCGCTCGGGGATCTGTGCGCGGATGGCCGAGACCACCTGCGCGGCTTGCAGCGGAAAACCGCCGTAGGCGATGATCGAGCAGAGCTTCTCTTTTGGGGTCTTGGTCTCGAGGGTGAGGAGCGATTTCAGCTGCGCGTCGCGGTTCTGCTCGACCACGAAGATGCGATCGTGCTCGGCGAGGAACGCCTCGACCTCGTCGCCGAACGGGAACGCTCTCACGCGCATGAAGTCGGCCGGGGTGCCCTGCTTCTCGAGGGTGGCGAGCGCCTCTCTCACGGCCAGGTCGCACCCGCCCAGCGTCACCACGCCGAAGCTCGCGCCCTTGCGCTTCTCGATGATCGGCTGCGGCACGTGCTTCTTGGAGGCGTTGTGCTTGCGGAGCAGGCGGTCCATGACTTCTTGGTACTCGTCCGGGATCTCGGTGTAGCCGCCGAGCTTGTTGTGCCCCGAGCCGCGCGTGAAAAAGGCGCCCTTCGGGTGGGTGCCCGGGAGCGTGCGCGCCGCGACGCCGAGCTCGTCCTCGGGCGAGTAGCGGTAGTACTTGGGCAGCGCCTCGATTTCGTCTTTGGCGAGGACGCGGCCGCGATCCGGCCGGTAAGCGTCGTCCCACTCGAGCCGCGGCACCACCCAGTCGTTCATCCCGATGTCGAGGTCGGTCAGGAGAAACACCGGGGTCTGGAAGCGCTCGGCGAGATCGAACGTCTTGATCGCGAACTGGAAGCACTCGTTCGGGTTCGCCGGAAACAGCACGATGTGCTTCGTGTCGCCGTGCGACGCGTACGCGCAGAGGAGGACGTCACCCTGCTGGGTGCGCGTCGGCATGCCGGTCGAGGGCCCGACCCGCTGCACGTCGACGATCACGGTGGGGATCTCGGCGTAGTAAGCGAGACCGATGAGCTCGCCCATGAGCGAGATGCCGGGGCCCGAGGTCGACGTGAACGCGCGCGCGCCGTTCCACGCCGCGCCGATGACCATACCCACCGCGGCGAGCTCGTCCTCGGCCTGGAGGATGGCGTAGTTCTTCTCGCCCGTCTCCTTGTCGACGCGGTACTTCTCGCAGAACGCCTTGAAAGCATCCAGCACGCTGGTGCTCGGCGTGATCGGGTACCATGCCGCCACGGTTGCGCCCGCGTAGACGCACCCCAGAGCGGTCGCGGTGTTGCCGTCGATCAAGATCGAGTCTTTCGTCGCGTCCAGCTTCTCCAAACGAAGATCGAGCGGACAGGCAAAGTGCTCCTTTGCGTACTGGTAGCCGAGCTCGATGGCCTTGCGGTTCGACTCCATGAGCGCGGGCTTCTTCGAGAACTTCTCCATCAGCATGCCCGCGACGACGCCCATGTCGATGTCGAGGAGCGCCGTCAGGGTGCCGACGTACGTGATGTTCTTCATCAGCGTGCGCTCGCGCGAGTTGGTAAAGGCGTCGTTGCACAGCTGCGCGTACGGGACACCGAGGTAGGTCACGTCGGGCCGAATGTGCTTCGGGTCGAGGGGCCACGTCGAGTCGTAGAGGACGTAGCCACCCGAGCGCACCTCTTTGACATCGCGCGCGTACGTCTCGGCGTTCATCGCGACCACCAGATCGTAGTCGGCGGTTCGCGCGGTGAAGCCGTCTTTGTTGACCCGGATCTCGTACCACGTCGGCAAGCCCTGGATGTTCGAGGGGAACAGGTTTTTCCCCGACACCGGGATGCCCATCCGGAAGATCGCCTGCATGAGCAGGCTGTTCGCGCTCGCCGAGCCCGTGCCGTTGACGTTGGCCAGCTTGAACGCGAAGTCGTTGACCCTTACAGCTTTTGATTCTTGCACGCGGATTTTCCTGCGTAGGGAGTGAGGAGCTCGAACGTCGCCATGTCCCACGCTGCCGTAGGGCAGCGTTCGGCGCAGAGCCCGCAGTGAACGCACATGTCTTCGTCTTTGATCATCACCCGCTTCGTCTGCGGCAGCGGGCCCGAGACGAAGAGGTCTTGCGACGTGTTGACCGACGGCGCGCTGAGCCGGCCGCGCAGCTCGGGCTCGTCGCCGTTCTCGGCGATGGTCAAGCAGAGCACCGGACAGACGTCGATGCAGGCGTCGCACTCGATGCAGGCCTCGTCGGCGAACACCGTCTGCACGTCGCAGTTGAGGCAGCGCTGCACCTCGCGAGCGGTCTGCTCGGGGTCGAACCCGAGCTCGACCTCGATGTTCATCCGCTTGAACCGCTCGACGAGGTCGACGTGCGTCATCTTTTGGCGCTTGTCCGAGCTGTAGTCGTTCGAGTAGGCCCACTCGTGGATGCCCATCTTGGCGGTGGTGAGGTTCATCCCCGGCTTCGGCCGGTCGGTGAGCGAGGCGCCCTGACAGTGGCTGTGGATCGAGATCGCCGCCTGGTGGCCGTGCTCGACGGCCCAGATGATGTTGAGCGGCCCCCACGCCGCGTCGCCGCCGAAGAACACGCCCGGCTTGGTCGACATGAACGTCGTCTTGTCGACGACCGGGTTCCCCCACTTGTCGAAGTCGAACCCGATGTCCTTCTCGATCCAGGGGAACGCGGC
>CALKVR010000248.1 GCA_938004815.1 uncultured Polyangiaceae bacterium
CGCTCGCCTGCGGCAACACCTGCGTGCTCAAGCCGGCCGAGACCACGCCGCTCACGTCGCTGCTCCTCGCCAAGATCATCGAAGAGGCCGATCTGCCGCCCGGCGTCGTCAACGTGGTGACGGGGGCAGGCAAGACGGGCGCCGCCGTCGTCGGTCACCCGGGCGTCGACAAGGTCGCGTTCACGGGCTCGACCCTGGTCGGCAAGCGCATCCAGAAGTCGATCGCCGGCTCGGGCAAGAAGATCACCCTCGAGCTCGGCGGCAAGGCCGCGAACATCGTCTTCGAGGACGCGCCGATCGACCAGGCGGTCGAGGGCATCATCGGCGGCATCTACTTCAACCAGGGTCACGTCTGCTGCGCTGGCTCGCGCCTCCTCGTGCAAGAGGGCGTTCACGACGTCGTCGTGCGCAAGCTCAAGGACCGGATGGCCACGCTCCGCGTCGGTGATCCGCTCGACAAGAACACCGACGTCGGGGCGATCAACTCCAAGATGCAGCTCGACAAGATCCGCGAGCTGGTCGAGAGCGGCGACCGTGAGGGTGCCGAGCGCTACACCGCCCCCTGCGAGCTCCCGCGGCGCGGCTATTACTTCGCGCCCACGTTCTTCACCCACGTGTCCCAGTCGCATCGCATCGCGCGCGAAGAGATCTTCGGGCCGGTGCTCTCGATCTTGACGTTTCGCACCCACGACGAGGCGATCGAGAAGGCGAACAACACGATGTATGGCCTTTCGGCCGGCATCTGGACGGACAAGGGCTCGAAGATCTTCGAGGTCGCGCAGAAGCTCCGCGCCGGCGTGATCTGGGCCAACACCTTCAACAAGTTCGACGCGAGCTCGCCCTTCGGCGGCTACAAAGAGAGCGGCTTCGGGCGCGAGGGTGGCCGTCAGGGCCTCCTCGCTTACCTGGAGGTCGAGTGATGGCCCGCGCGAAGACTGCGTCGTCGGCGAGACGGGCCGGGGTCAAGTCGAACGGTAGCGGCGCGATCGTCCTCGACTGGCAGCCCGTACGGCTCAACGTTCGAAAGGCCTACAAGATGTTCATCGGCGGCGCGTTCGTGAGGTCGGAGTCGGGGCGGTACTCGCAGGTCGCCGAGACGCGGGCGACCGGCCAGCGCGGCACGAGAGAGAACGTGCCGCTCGCCTCGCGCAAAGATGGCCGCGACGCGGTCAAGGCCGCCCACGCGGCGTTCGGTGGTTGGTCGAAGCGCGTCGCCACGAACCGCGGGCAGATCCTCTACCGCCTCGCCGAGATGCTCGACTCGCGCAGCGACGAGCTCGAGGCCAGCCTGGTCCGCGCCGGCGCTCCCGTGATGGAGGCGCGCAGAGAGGTGAGCGCCACCATCGAGCGCACCATCTCGTACGCCGGCTGGACGGACAAATACCAGAGCCTCTTCTCCAGCTTGAACCCGGTTGGCGGCCCGCATTTCGACTTCACCATCCCCGAGCCGATCGGCGTCGTGGCGGTCGTGGCCCCTGCTGCGCCGGCCCTCCTCGGGCTCGCGGGGGCGGTCTTGCCGGTGATCGCGAGCGGCAACACGTGCGTCGTCCTCGCCAGCGAAGAAGACCCCCGCACCGCGCTCATCTTCGCCGAGTCGCTCGCGACGAGCGACATGCCGGGCGGCGTCGTCAACATCCTCACCGGCAAGGTGAAAGAGGTGCTGCCCCACCTCGCCAAGCACATGGAGGTGCAGGCGATCGATCTCCACGGCGTCGACGCCAAGCTCGCGCGCGAGACCGAGGAGCACGCAGCCGACACGGTGAAGCGCTTTCGATCGCGCGACCTCGACGAGGCGGCGTGGTTCGATCACGACGCGTGCACGAGCCCGCGGTGGATCGAGCGCTTCGTCGAGCTCAAGACGATCTGGCACCCGTCCGGGGCCTGACCACCGGCGCGTGACCGTCAGTCCGGCGAGCCCGGCCCCGCCATGCGCGCGGCGAACACGCCGAGCTCTCCGGGCCCGCCGAGCGGGCCCTGGCCGAGCTCGAGGCCGGCCGTCTCGAAGGTCCCCGTGACGACGAGCCCGCCGTCGGGCCGGGGCCAGATGTCCTCTGTTCACTGGAAGATCGAGCCGGCGTAGGTGCGGCCCCAGGTGAACGCGCCGGTGGCGCCGTCGAGCGCGAGGACGAACAGGTAGTTGCGCCCGGTGACGGGGTCGCCGAGCACGGTACCGTCCTCGAACATCCAGCCGCCCATGATCGTGCCGCCGACGAGGGCCTCGCCGGTGACGTCGTCGACGCTCGCCGCGCGGATGATCCCGAAGTCCGGCCCGATGGGGCGCGCCCAACGCACCGCGGCCATCGGACCGATCCGCGCTGCGAAGCCGTTCCAGCCGTCGACCGCGGTCGGGAGCGCGACCGTTCCGAGAAAGAGCGAGGGGCTGTAGCCGCCCACGACGACGCAATCGCTGCCGTCGGCGGCGATCGCGGCCGTCGTCGCGTCCGGCATCGCGAGCGCAGACCGCGGGACGCCGGTCGAGGCGTCGAGCTGGACGAACGCGGCGCTGGCGGCCGGCGAAATGTTCGGCCACCAGATCTGACCGTCGCCCTGGGTGGCGAGGCAGAGCTCGCCGGTGCTGGTCGCGGCCAGCGCCACGCCCTCTTCGGTCAGCGCGCTCCCGAAGGCCTGCGAGAACGTGGTGCTGCCGTCGAGCGGGTCGAGGCGAGCGAGGAAGATGTCGCGCTCGCCCATCGAGTAGATGGGGTGATCGCCGAAGTCGACCATCCCGGTGAAACCGCCGGTGATGAAGACGGCTTCGCCATCCGACGCGATCGCGGCCACTTGCGCGTGCCGGTCGAAGACGCCGCTGCTCGTGAAGGCGCGCGTCCACACCGCCTCACCGTCAGGGTCGAACGCCACCACGAAGCCCAGCGTCGCCCCCATCGCGTCGATGGGCCCGGTGCCGAAGTCGATGCTGCCCGAGTGAGCGCCGCCGAAGATCACGCGGCCTGCCACCAC
>CALKVR010000249.1 GCA_938004815.1 uncultured Polyangiaceae bacterium
CGCTGACGGTCGAGACCGCGCCGGCGGCGGCGCCGCTCGCCGGGCCCTCGCCGCGCCTCACCACCGGCAGCGTCACCTCGAAGGTCGAGCCTCGCCCCCGCCCGTCGCTGTGGGCCGTCACCGACCCGCCCTGCATCTCGACGAGGTGCCTGACGATCGAGAGGCCTAGCCCGAGCCCGCCGTGGGCGCGGGTCGAGGAGCTGTCGGCCTGACGAAAGCGGTCGAACACGTGAGGCAAGAGATCGGGCGCGATGCCCAGGCCGTCGTCGGTCACGCGCACCACCGCTCCGTCGTCGCGCGCCTCCACCGCGACCGCCACGCTGCCGCCGCGCTCGGTGAACTTCACCCCGTTGGAGAGCAGGTTCCAGATCACCTGCTGGAGGCGAGCAGGGTCGCCGACGACGGGGCTCGCGCGATCGAGGCCGCGCGCGTCGAGTCGGATCCCTTTGGCGTCGGCGGCTGGGCGCACCACCTCGAGCGCGTCGCGCGCGACCGCGGCGAGATCCATGGGGCGAGCCTCGATCCGCATCTTTCCGGTGATGATCCGAGAGACGTCGAGGATGTCGTCGACGATCTCTCGTTGCGCGTGCGCGTTTCGACGGATGACGTCGAGGCCACGGCGAACGAAGCTCGTATCCCCGAGCCGCTCCTCGGACAAGAGGTGCGTCCACCCGACGATCGCGTTCAGGGGCGTGCGCAGCTCGTGCGACACCGTCGCGAGGAACTCGTCCTTCAGCCGGTTGGCCTCCTCGGCGCGCCGCGCGGCGTCCTGAGCCTCTTGGTAGAGCCGGGCCTGCGCGATGGCGCTCGCCCCCCGCCGCGCGAGCTCGACCGCGAGCTCGTGATCGTCGACCGTGTGGCGGCGGGCCGAGCGGCCGTGACAGAGCGTCAGCGCGCCGGCGACCTCGCCGCGGATGACCACCGGTACGGTGATCATCGAGCAGAGGCGCAGCGCGCGGAGGGCAGCGAGGTGTCGCTCGTCGGCGGCGATATCGACGAGGAACGCGTCGTCGATGTTCGGGTGAAGCGCGGCGCGTCCGGTCGACAGCGCGCAGAGGTTCACGTCCGTCCGCTCGGAGCGAGCCCAGCGCGACGCGGCCAGGATCTCGGCGGCGTCGGGGTCGTCATGCGCCGCCGAGGTACGCCGGACGTCGCCGCCGACCTCCACGACGTCGAAGAAGCCGAAGTCTGCGAGCGTGGGCAGCGCGATACGGACGACCGCGCGGAGCGTCTCTTCGTAGTCGATCGTCGAGGAGAAGGTCTCGCCCGCAGCCGCCAGGAGCGCGATACGCTCGCGGGCACGACGCTCGAGGTCGAGGATACGTGCGCGGTCGAACGCCTGGGCGCAATGGTGGGCGAGGGTGCGCCCGAGCGCGCGTTCGTCGTCGCCGATCTTGCGCTCGCCGACGAAGCGAAACCCGAGGACGCCGACGACGTCACCCGCGCGGTCGACGAGAGGCTTGCACATGAATGCGTCCGACCACTCGCGGCGGGTCTCCGGCGAGACGTCGGCGTAGCTCGAGAGCTGCTCTCTCGACTCGACGACGACGGGCTCGTTGTTGCGGGCCGCGCGCGTGATGGGCAAGTCGAGCGACATCGGGACTTCGGCGAACGGGGGCGCGTCGTCATCGACGGCGTGGCGCGCGACGAGACGCAGGACCCCGCCCTCCAGGGAGTAGAGGGAGGCGTTCGACGCGCCGAGCGCCGCCGCGCCCTCTCTGCACGCCACCATCCCGACGTCGGCCATCGCGGGCGCGCGCGCGAGGGCGGCCGTCATCGACGCGACCAGCGTCATTCGCTCGCGGGCGCGCCGAGCCCGCGCGTAGAGCTCGGCGTTGGTGATCGCCAGCCCCGCGCGCCGCCCGACCTCGACGAGCAGATCGCGATCGCTCTCGTCGTAGTCGCGGCCGGACTCCGACATGATGAACGTCACCACGCCGCGCACCCGCCCCTCGCTGAGGAGCGGAACCTGGACCGACGAGATGAGGCCTAGCGATCGCAGGATCGCGAGCTGCTCCGGGTCCTTGACCGATGCGTCGAGCATCTCGCTCGTGATGCGGCGTGTCCAGATGGGTTGCCCGCTGGCGGCGATGCGCGCGATCGAGCTCGCCGGGTCGTCGAGGCGCGAGGGGAACCGAGCCGCGTACTGCTTGGCCAGCTCGACCTTTTCGGGGTCGGAGTGGTGAGCGGTCAGCCTGCGCACGTTGGTCGCGCCCATGAGGTCCACCGCGCACCAGTCCGCGACGTCCGGCACGACCGCCCGAGCGAGCGCCGTCAGCGTCTCGTCGATATCGAGCGAACCGGCGAGCATTTCGCCGACCTTGGCGAGGATGCGAAGGCCGGCGAGGGCCCGCCACTGCGCTGTCTGGAGGCGGGCTCGGTCGAGCGCCTGCGCCGCGTGACCTGCGACCGCGAGCGCGAGCTTCTTCTCGTCGTCGGGGAAAGGGTGCGGTGCCACGAAGCCGAAGACGATGACCCCGAGCATCCGCCCCTCGATCTCGAGCGGGAGCGCGCAGAACGCCAGCGGCCGGCTGGCCTCTTCTGCCCTCGCGGCGATCTCCGACGCGACGTCTCGGTACTCGTCCACCGACGAGACCCAAAGCTGCTGTCCTTGCTGCACCGCCCTCAGCGCCGGGACGTCGGTCGCATCCGCGGCGACGTGCCGCCACCGCGCGAGGAACGCGTCGGGCACGCCGTCACTCGCTGCGAGCGTCAGCCCGCCGCTCGCATCGGTGAGCCAGAGGACGCCGGAGAGCCCATCGAGGAGCACGCGACCGAGGCGGACCACGGCCGACGCCGCCCCCTGGGCGTCTTCGGCCCGGGTCAGCTCGAGGGTCAGCTCTTGAAGGAGCGTCGCCCGTGCCGCCGCACGATCTAACATGGCTCCCCGGTTTTCGCCCATTCGGCGACAGGAAGAAAGGAGCGTATCCGCTCACCGGCTCCCGGTCACGGCTGCCCGCTCACCGGTGCCCGCTCATTGGCGTTCGACGCGGATGAGACCGCGCGCGGCGCTCAGGTACACGTAGCGGTCGGTCGAGGCGAGGCTCGGCTCGGCTTGCCTCGCCCCGGGCGATGACGCCGAGTAGCTCGGCGGCGTGAAGCGCCGCAGCTCGTCCGTCTTTCCCGGACCCAGGGCATGGAGCGTGGCCGGGCTGCCCTCGCTCCACGTGACCAGATCGACGCCGTCGGGCGCAGCGCCGATCGCGGCTGGCCGCCCTTGGAACGAGGCGAGCTGCCTCTTGTCGGTGCCGTCGACGGCGACGTCCCATACGACGCTCGCAGCCGCCGCGTCGGCTTCGCAAGCGACGTAGACGCGCCGCCGCGCGACCGTGATACGGCGCGCGCCCTTCAGCTCTTTGGCGATGGGCGTGCGCGCCCCGCCCGCCTTGAGCATGCGCCAGATCGTGCCCGCGCCACCCTCGACGAAGTAGACCGATTGCTCGTCGAGCGCGACGTCGATCGCGTTGATACCGGTGACGAGCGTCTCGGAGGCGCCGCTCGCAAGATCGACGCGCGTCAGATCGCGACCGGCGAAGTACGCGTGCGTCTCGTCGAGCGCCGCGCGCTCGCCGCCCGTCGAGACCACGCGCTTCACGCCCCCGCTCAGGTTCTCGATCTCGAACAGCCCGCTGTGACCCCACACCGCGTGCGTCGGCCCGACCGCGAACACCCGCGGCTCGCCTTCACGCGCCCCGAGCTTCTGGCCACCCCGCGCGCCGAGCTCGCGGAGCTCCGACGCGTAGCAAGGCGGCTCGCACTTCTTTTGCTGGTCCACCGACGCGTGGACGAACAGCACCCGCCCCCCGACGGCCGCGACGGCGATCACTTCGCCGTCGGATCCAGCCTCGAAGACGAGCCCCTGCCCCTCGGGGTCTTCGGCCACCTCTTCTTCGCGCGTCAGGAAATAGATCGCGACGGCCGCCACCACGAGGACGACGGCGAGCGCCACGACGGGCGGGATCCATTTCGCTCTGGCCAAGTGGGGGGATGCTAGCCGCACCACCGCAACGAGGGTTAGGCGGCCAGGACCATTTCGATCTTCTCGCGCTGGCCGCTCTCGAAAAAGCGACGCAAGTGGCGCGTGTCCCAGCTGCCGGCCGCGCCACCGAACCGCCCCTCGAGCGACCGGACGAAGCGCGCCGCCATGCTGTTCGCGAGGCGGTAACGCTCGCCCGGCTCGGTACCCTCGGGGTGCAAGAAGCGCACACGACCAAAGAGGCGCTCGCGGAGGGCGCTGGCGGTGTGGGCGGGGAACGAGCGGCACGGCCGAGACGCCACCACCGACGCAGCCAACACGACGAACTTGTCGACCTCGGCCTGGAGCTCGAGCTCGAGCTGCGTCGCGGGCAGACCGCGGCGCGAGCGTTCGACGATGTAGACGAAGTGGCTCACGCCCTCGGCGACCTGGCAGAGCAGATCGAGCGAGGTCGCGTCGGCGTCGGCGAGCGCCTCGCTCGGCAGGTAGAGCGCGAGCTCGAGATCGCCGTCGTCGCCCTCTCGAACCTCGAGGACCTCACGGCCGTCGTTGGCGGGTCGTACGAACGGCGTGACGTCCGGCGTCTCGACGCCGTAGATCGAGTCGAGGCGCGCCTGGATGCGCCTCGCGAGGATCGACATCAGTGAACGCCGCCCTGCTTGGTGAGCGGCATGATGCCTCGCTCGCCGAGCTCCTTTTCGAGGACGCTCGACCCCGTCTTGAGCCAGCGCTCGTACAGCTTGAGCATGCCCTGGTGGCCGCGCGCGCTCTGGGCCATGAGAAAGTCGGCGACCATCGTGATGACCGCCGCGAAGCCTTCGAACTGGCGCGCGAGCTCGTCGAGCACGTCGGGGCCCCCCGCCTGGCCGTGCCCGGCGCGGAGCATCTGGGCTGCGCGCCCGTACGCGCTGGCTCCGACGTGGACGTAATACCGGCGGTCGGCGCCCTCGACCGATTGGCCGAAGAAGCCGAGCCCGTAGAGCACACCGTCGCCCAAGCTCTGGAGCCGCCGGAACCGCTCCGCCCCGGACGCGGCCATCGCGTCGTGGAGCAGGAACGAGACCGGCCGGTCGAGGGCCGAGCGCGTCTCGGGGCTGGGGTTGGCGAAATCGCTCAGGAGTTGGACCAGATAGGTCTCACTCGCAGCCGACGCCTCCAGGTCGCGACGTTGGTTCGCCTGCTTTTGGATCGCAGAGTGAACGGGACCGCGAAAATACTCCCCGAGGCTCGGGGTGAGCGCGATGGTAGGAGAAGCCTCGGACATACGTTCCTCCTGTTCGACACTCGAATGAACGGATCGATCCTACCGCGGCCAAAGGCGACGAGCCGCCTTTGCGGCGACGAATTCCTGAGCAGTGCCAACGGTTTGACACTGATCCGTTAGCCGCCTCACGAGGGGAGTGCCACGAAAGCGTGGCGGGGCGGTGACGCTGAGGAAACCACCAAGCTGCGCCGGGTTTCGTGGAATTTTCAGGCACTTCACCGCGCCCGGCGGGACCCGTTGACAGGCAGGCGAGCGTGACTAATGTACGCGGCGCTCGCTAGCACTCACTCTCAACGAGTGCCAACAACCGACCCGCGAGCCGGATTCGCTCGGAGGAAACATCATGAAGATCAGGCCGCTCCAGGACCGCGTGGTGGTCCGCCGCGTGAAGGAAGAGGAAAAGACCAAGGGCGGGATCATCATCCCCGACACGGCCAAAGAGAAGCCGGTCGAGGGCCTCGTGGTCGCCGTCGGCAACGGCAAGGTGCTCGACGACGGCTCGACCCGCGCGCTCGACATCAAGGCCGGCGACCGCGTCCTCTTCGGCAAGTACTCCGGAACGGAAGTGAAGATCGAGGGCGAAGAGCACCTCATCCTGCGTGAGGACGACATCCTCGGCGTCGTCGAGAGCAAGTAGGGAGAACGAACATGGCTGCCAAAGAGATCATTTTTCACGAGTCTGCCCGAACCCTCATCCTCCGCGGCGTCGACGCCCTCGCCGACGCGGTGAAGGTCACGCTCGGCCCCAAGGGCCGCAACGTCGTCATCGAGAAGAGCTTCGGCTCGCCGACGGTCACCAAGGACGGTGTCACCGTGGCCAAGGAGATCGAGCTCGAGAACCGCTTCGAGAACATGGGCGCCCAGATGGTCCGTGAGGTCGCGTCGAAGACGAGCGATCTCGCCGGTGACGGCACCACCACCGCCACCGTCCTCGCCCAGGCGATCGTGCGCGAGGGCTCCAAGCTCGTCGCCGCGGGCCAC
>CALKVR010000250.1 GCA_938004815.1 uncultured Polyangiaceae bacterium
CCGCAACCGAGACCGAGGGCACCGGCGATCATGAGGAAGCTGGATCGCAGGAGCAGAGAGGTTCGCATGGGTGGCCCTCGAGCACCTCCCGTGCCGAACCCACGTTCTCGCATTTCGCGCGAAGAACTGCGGAGGACAGGCGACGCGCTGGCCGCGGGGCGCGCGCGCGGTCACGCCCCAAATCGCCTCGGGTGAGAGCGTGCGCGCACCACGCCTGCGCGCGGACGTCAGCGGCGCCGCCGCTCGGCGGCGATGGATCGGCACGTCAGCGCGCCCTCGGCCCAAGCCCCGGCGCTGCACGTGAAGCTACGAAAGCAGCCTGCGCCCTCGTCGTATGAGCACGTCTTGCCGATCTGATCGCACGCGTCGCCCTCGGCGATCGGTCGCTCGTGGCGATCGAACGGACACACCTCGGCGGTGGGATCGGGCCGACACGCCCACACGTACCTTCCCGCCTCGCCGGCGGGCTCGCAGCCGCAGAAGCCCTCGTGGTAGTCGCACACCGGACGGGTGTCCGGCGCCTCCGAGAACGCGCCCGGGGGCGCGCAGTAGGCGCCGCGGTCGACGTCCTCGTAGTCGCTGGGGCACACCGAGCTCCACACGCCCTTCGACGTGCGTACCGTCTTGGGGAACCCGGAGCCGCACGTGACCACGAGCGGCAGCACGGCGAGCAAGGCCAGGCTCATGGCCCCCCTCGACCTCGTCGAGGGGGGGCGGGGGGGTGAAATCATGGCGACACCGTCATCGAGCAAGCTTACCTCGCCGGTCCCGGACGTGGTTTCTTACCCACCACGCGCTCGTAAACGGTTCGCTTGGAGAGCCCGAGCTCGAGCGAGACGATCTCGGCGACCTCGCGGGCACGCCGGCCCTCGGCGACGAGGGCCTCGATGCGGGCGTCCAGGACGGCGTCGTCGGCCGCGGGCTCACCGCGCCCGGCGTACGGCCCGAGCACCACCGTGATCTCGCCCAGCCACTCGCGGCCGCCGTGCGCCTCGGCGAGCTCGAGGAGCGTGCCGCGGAGGAGCTCCTCGTGGACCTTGGTGAGCTCACGCGCAACCATCGCTTCGCGCGCGGGCATCATGCGGGCGAGCTCGTCGAGCGTCTCGGCCATGCGGGGCGGCGCCTCCAAGAAGACGACGGCGTCATGATCGTCGGCGATCCGCGCCAAGACCTCGGTCCGCTCCTTCTTTCCTCGCGGCAAGAAGCCCACGAACCGGAACGCGGTGGCGGCGAACCCCGACACGCTGAGCGCGGTCACGACCGACGAGGCGCCGGGGACGGGCACGACGGCGGCGCCGCGCTCCGCCACCGCGCGCACCAGGGCGCTGCCGGGGTCGCTGATCCCGGGCGTGCCGGCGTCGGTCACGAGCGCGACCATCGCGCCGGCCGCGATCCGCTCCGCCAGCCGCGCGACGTCGCCCTGGCTCGCGTTCGCGTCGAGCCGGACAACGTCTTTGCCGGCGATGCCGAGGTGCGAGAGCAGCGCCCGCGCGCGCCGTGTGTCCTCGGCCGCCACCACCCCCGCCGCCGCGAGGACGCGCCGCGCGCGCTCGGTCAGATCACCGAGGTTGCCGATGGGCGTCGCGACGACGAAGAGCCCGCCTGTATCGGGGTGGGCTGCGTCAGCCGGAGCCGACGGCATCGCCGAGCTCCGCCTTCAAGAAGTCGCGGAGCTTCGAGGTGAGCCGGGCCTCGAGCTGGCGGACGCGCTCGCGCGAGATACCGAACTCGTCGCCGAGCTCTTGGAGCGTCAGCGGCTCGTCGGCGCTCATCCGCTTGTCGAAGATGATGACGTCTTTGCCCTTGAGCGTGCCGCGGAACTGCTGGAGCCGATCGTGGACCATGCGGTCCATCTCTTGCCGCTCGAGGAGGATCTCGGGGCCGCTGTTCGCCGACGGCATGAGGTCGACGCGCGACACGCTGCGGCCCTCGGCGTCGCCCACGGGGGCATCGAGGCTCGCCTCCGCGCTCGCGAGGCGGCGGTCCATCTCGATGACCTCTTTCTCCTCGACCCCGAGGCGCTCGGCGATGACGTCGGCCGTCGCGTCGATGCCCATCGCCTGGAGCTTTGCCTTCTCTTTGTTGAGGTTGAAGAAGAGCTTGCGCTGGGCCTGCGTCGTCCCGAGCTTGACCAGGCGCCAGTTGTTGAGGATGAACCGGAGGATGTACGCGCGGATCCACCACGCGGCGTACGACGAGAGCTTGACCCCGCGGTAGGGGTCGTACCGCTTGACCGCCTGCATCAAGCCGATGTTGCCCTCTTGGATGAGGTCCATGATGTTCTTGTAGGCGCGGCGGTACTCGTACGCGAGCTTGACCACGAGGCGCAGGTTCGCGGTCACGAGGCGCGCGGCCGTGTTGACGTCTTGCGTCTCTTGGTAGTGCCGCGTGAGCTTTTGCTCCTCGTCCGGGGTGAGGAGCGGGTGGCGCTGAATCTCGCGCAGGTACGCCTGGAGCGGATCGCGGCGCGACAGCGCGGCGTCGGTCGACAGGGGCGCGACGCTCTCGGGTGCGACGTCGACGTCGCCGCCGTCGTCGTCGACCACCTCGCCCGTGACCTCGACCGGCTCGTCGTCGCCCTCGGCGCCGTCGTGGTCGGTGTCGTCGCCCTCGCCGCGGGTCGACGACGGCGGCGGCTCGGAGGCAGGGCGCGCGGCGCGCGAGGGGGCGGCCGCCCGAGCTGCCCGTTTTCGAGGCTTGGCGGGGGCGTCGCCCCCGGCCGGATCGGGCCGTGGAGACGAACTGGGGTCCTGCTTCTTTCGCGGCACGAGTGCTCTTTCCTCTATGTCAGATTGTCGCGCGGGGGGGTAGTGCCTGTCACGGGGGAGGGCGCAGCGCGCGATTCGTGCTAGGTGCTTCGTGCAGTGAGCGCGGGCGGTTCTTCGCAAGCCGAGCGGGTGCGAAGCCTGCGACCCTGGTTCCTGGTCGCGGCCATGATCCTCACGTGGCTCATGGGCGTGCAGGGCGTCACGACGGGGTGCGGGCGTGTCCTGTTCCTCCAGAACGGGTCGATGCCCGACGACGCGGCCGCGCTCGAAGCCGCGCGTTCGAGCGGTGACCCGAGCGCCAGTCTGAGAGAGTACCTGCCCGCGGTCGAGTGGCGGGCCATCGCCGAGCACCGCGAGCGCACGCTGCCCATCGCGATCGGCCGCATGCTCCTCTCGCTCTTGCTCGTGATCGCGAGCGCGATGGTGCTGTCCGGGCGCGCAGGCGCGCGCGGGTTCGCCACGCAGGTGCTGGCCGCCAACGCCGTCTTTGCCATCGTCGACTACGTCGTCACCCGCCCCGTCCGCGACCAGTGGATCAGCGCGTGGGCGAGCAGCGGGCTCAGCGTGGCCGACCCCCAGGTCCCGGCGTGGATGACGTGGTGGCTGACACCGGCCGGCTGCTACTGGCTGAACCGGCTCGTCGCGGCCATCGAGCTCGGCATCCCCACGCTCGCGC
>CALKVR010000251.1 GCA_938004815.1 uncultured Polyangiaceae bacterium
CCCCTACGCCGATCGCGCGCCGACGAACCGGGCCAAGTGTCTCGCCTGCGGCGAGACGGTGGAGAAGGGGTCGCTGCGGGTAGTGATCGAGCGCGACATCGAGCGCGGGATGAGCACGCAAAAGGGCGCCGGCTCGCTCCACCCCGCTTGTGCGGCGGCGCACGTCGAGTCCCAGGGCGGCACTCACGAAGAGCTCACGAGCGGTCTGCAGACCAACACGCGGGCCCTCACCGACGCCGAGCGCGACGAGCTCTTCTCGATCGTCTGACGACGGGTATGCTCGGCCTCATGCGCGCGCTCGTCTGTTTAGCCGTCGCCGGCCTCGTGACCGGCTGCAAGAACATGCCCAAGATCGGTGAGGAGGCGGAGTCGGGCCCGAAGCCCGTCCTCTACGGTTACGACGACGACGCGCCTCGAAGCCCGCCCGACGGGTGCAAGGACCTCGGCCGGGTCGAGGTCTCCATCGTGGGCAAAGACCGTTTCCCGGAAAAAGAGTTTCGGAGCGAAGCGACGGATCGTGGCGGCAACGGCGTCGCCAACATCCGCAAAGCCGGCAACGAAGAGGTGTTCCACGGCACGAAGTACATGTTCAAGGGCACGGTGGTGAAGTGCCCCGAGGCGCCGAAGCCCGCCGCCCCCAGCAGCTCGGCCGACGCGCCCAAGTAGCCTCGACCCTCACGGGCACTCGAGGCGGCGGGCGAACGCTCGCTCGTTCGAGCCGATCTGACCGACGTACGCGACGATGACGTGGCCGGTGCTCGGCTCGACCACCAGGTCGAGATCCCGCAGCCAGCGGGCGCCCAGCGTGTCGAAGCGACCGAGGAGCTCGACGTCGCCCTCGGCGGTCACGCGCAGGACGCTGATCTCGGGCTCTTGGCCCATTGCCTTGTGCACCGTCGCGACGATCGGCTCGCCGTGGCGTTCGGCGAGCGCGATCGCGCCGCGCGAGCCCTCCGCCACGAGCACCGGCGCTGCCTCCGGGCCCGAGGGCCCGACCGAGACGAGCGAGACGGCGCCGCCGCTCTCCCACGCGATCCAGGTCGCGCCCGCGTCGCCGGCCATGGCGCGCACGTCGACCACGGGCGCGTCGTGGAGGGCCTCGTACCGGAGCTCGGTGCCCCCGCCAGGTGCGAGCGCGAGGACCTGCAAGCGCGACGGCGGCTCGAGATCGGCGGCTTGGTCGCACCGGTCGAACTCGAGCCCGTTCGCGGTGGCGATGACGAGCTCGTCATGGGATGCGACGGCCTCGGCCGCGATCGGACCCTCGGCGCAGGCGATCTCGCCCAGCGGCTCGGTGCTCTGTGGGCCCACGCGAAAGACCCCGAGCCGCTCGGTCTTCTCGGTGATCTCGGCCAGCCCCGCGAAGTGCTCGCCGCCGGGTGAGCGCGCCAGGAACGCCGCGCGATGGCCGGTGCTCGGCATCACGAGCTGGTTCCAGGAGACCGAGTTGTCGTTCGGCGGCACCTCGAAAGCGGCGCTCGGGCTCGCGCCCGAACGGCTGCCGACGACCATGCCGTACCCCGCCGCGCCCTCGGTCGCGGCGACGCCACCGTCGGAGCCCGCGGTGAGAAAGGCGGTGCCGAGCGAGCCGGGCCAAGCGCCCCACGCCTCGAAGCATCCGTGCGCGACGTCCCAGGTTCCGTCGTCGTTGGCCACGTCCGAAACGATGCAGGCGAAGCCGGCCGCGCTCGGCGGGCGCACGATCTCCAAGCTGCGCACGGCGGCTCCTCCGTGGGGCAACCGGATGTGCGCGGGCGTCGTCGGCACGAGCTCGTCCTCGCAGAGGATGGGCGGCTCGCCGCCAGCGCCGCCCCCGCCGTCGGGCGACTCGCCACCTTCCCCCCGCTCCTCCTTCACGACCTCGAGGCCGGTGCGCGCGCCGCACGCCGCCGCGGTCGCGATCACGAGCCATGGAGCCAGGAGCGCCGCCCTCACCGGACAAGGATCGGCGAACCACAGAAAGCTTCAACTCAGACCGGATCAAGACGGGGGTTCGGTGTAAAGAGTTGTGGCATGCGGCTCCCCCCCGATCCCCCGTCGATCGCGCGCGCGGCGCGGGCGCTGATCGCGGGCGATATCGTTGGGTTTCCAACCGAGACGGTCTACGGGCTCGGTGCGCGAGCCGACCGGTCCGAGGCGGTTCGCCGCATCTACGAGAAGAAGGGCCGGCCGTCCGAGAACCCGTCGATCGTGCACGCCGCGACGTCAGAGGCCGCCTTGGCGCTCGCAGAGGACGTCGCGCCCGAGGTGAGAGAGCTCGCGCGGGTGCTCTGGCCGGGCCCGCTCACCCTCGTCTTGCCGGTGGGGCGCGGCGCGGTCGCGCCCGAGGTGACCGCGGGCGGGACGACGATCGCGGTTCGGGTGCCCGCGCACCCCGTCGCGCATGCGCTGCTTCAGGCCTGCGAGCTGCCGATCGCGGCGCCGAGCGCGAACCGATCGACCGCGATTTCGCCCACGACGGCCGACCACGTCGAGAAGAGCCTCGGCGACGCGTTCTTGCTCATCGACGCGGGGCCGACCGGGTTCGGCATCGAGTCGACGATCGTCGATGTGACCGCCGAGCCTTGGGTCATCCTCAGGCGCGGGAGCATCGACATGACACGTTTGTCATCGTTTGGTGCGGTGCGCGACCGCGCCGACTCGATCGTCCCCCCGGGCGCGCCGATGCGGGCGCCCGGCACCGGCGCGCGACACTACGCGCCCCGCGTCCCGCTCGTGATCGTGCCCCGCGCCGAGCTCGCCGGCGCGGCCGCGCCCGGTACGGCGTTCTTGGTCATGCGCCCCGCGCCCGCCCTCCCCCCGGGCACGATTTGCGAGATGCTGGACGCGGAGCCGGAACCCTATGCCAGGGCGCTCTACGCGGCCCTCCACCGGCTCGAAGACGCCGGCGCGAGCCGCATCGTCGTCGAAGGGGTGCCGCCCGGGCCGGAGTGGGCCGCCGTCCGCGATCGACTCACACGCGCCGCGCGCTGAGCGCAGGGGCGCCCGCCGGCTCGGTGAGGGGCGCGTGCTCGAGCGACGCGCCGCAGTGCTGGCAGAGCGGCCGCGGGAACGCCCAATCGCGGAGGACCATGTCGACCGAGAGGCCGAGGGCGAAGACGATCGGTGCGACGCCCGCGACGCCGGGCCCCGCGACGAACAAGAGCCACGCGTACGGCAGCGTGACCCCGTACGCGGCGACGTAGACCGTCGCGCGCACCGCGCTCGTCGACTTGCGCTCGACGACCCGACTGCACCTCTCACAGCGGCAGAGCTTCCCCATGGTGCTCGACGTAGGGGGGCGCTCGTTTGGTTCAAGAGCGGCAGATCGCCGCGGCCCGCGCCGACTTGCCGCTCGACGGCGAAACGCCGCGCGGGTGCGTCAGCTGGAGACCCGCACCATCACGTCAGCGGGACGAGGGCTCGGGCGCCTTTTGCCACGAGAGCGCGCCCTTCTCGACGACGCCCGGCCAGCTGTCGACGTACTCGGCCGGCTCGCCGGGGAGCGACGCGTCGATCCACATCGCCTTGCCGGTGTGGGCGCGGCGCACGCCGATGTGGACGAACTTGCTCTTGGGGTAGAACCCGCACGCGACGTCCTTGAGCTCGCGGCAGACCTCGAAGAGCTTCTCGTTGGGGACGCGCATCACGGCGATGTCGAGCGCGCGGCCCTCGGCGTGCGTGCTCTTGTGGCCCGAGCCGTCGTTGACCTCGGCGAGAGGCCGATACCCGCTGTAGAGATAGATCGTCTTGCCGGGGAAGGCGTCGGCGATGCGCTGCACCGCCCACACCAAGCGCGGATGCACGACCCGCACGCCGTCGACCCACTCGCGGCGGGTGCGCCACGCGTCCTGGTCGGGCTCGTCGGGCAGACCGTCGGCGGGGCGCAGCGTCTCCGGCGGCCGCGCCAGGATCGAGAGCGCATCGAGCGCCCCTGGCGCCATGCTGCCGTCGCACCGCACCAGATCGAACCGCTCGGACTCGCCGCCGTAGCGAACCACGGTCACCGGCGGGCGACGGCACCGCCAGTCGACGAGCGGCCGGGAAGGGGGCAGCACGAACAGCGAGCCCAAGCCGTCGGACGCCAAGCTCGGTCGCGCGAGCTCGAGGAACGGCGCCTTGTGCACGCGCTCGACGAACGCGGGGTGGTTGAAGAGAGGCTGGCCGATCGGCGCCGGTAGCTCGAAGTGCAGAGGCTCGGGCTCGAAGAACGCCTCGGCCGGCTCGTCGGCGGCTGCGGGCGGCCCTGCGGCCGGCATCCACGCGAGCTCGAGCCACGGACGATCCGTCCAGTTGCCCCACTTGCCGGACGCGTAGAGGCGGAACGGGCCCGGCCGCTCGACCGAGGCGTCGCGGAACCCGACGAACCAGTCCACCTCCCCCGGGTCGGGCGCGTCGAGCCGGAACCGCACCTCGCGCGGCGCCACGTCGAGCGGCGCGACCTCGAGCGGCGCCGCTACCGCGGGGGCGGTGATGGCGACGAGGGCAGCCAGGAGGGGGGCGAGGCGCACGTTCGGAGGGGAGCATGACCAAACCGGCGCCGGTTGCCAAGGGCCCGCTCGCGTGGGTTTCTCACCGAAGATCGCCGGGCACGAAACCCCCCTCTCGGTGTCCAAGGCTCGAGCGGGACCCCTTCGCCTCTGCCAACCCATGAAGCCCAGACGCTCATCCGTTCTTGCGGCCGTGTGGTCGGCGCTCGCTGTGGTGTGCGCGTGCGCGGGCCGCGAGGTCGCGGTGGCGCCTGCCCCGGCGGTCCAGCCCACACCTGCACCCTGGGTGGTCCCCGCGGTCCCCGCCGAGAGCGACGTCGCTCGGTTCGACGTGGAAGGAGGCGCGGATGTTTCGGTCACGCTCGGCCCGGCGACGGCCGGATCGAGCCCGGAGGGCGCCTGGGACGAGCGGTTCATCACGTTGCGAGCGGCGGGGCCGTCCCGTGGCCGGCTCGTCTTCACTGCGGGCGCCGACGTCACGGCGGCCGACGCCGTCGGGCTTCGTCTGGGCGAACGGCGGATGGGCGGAGCGGGCGGCGCCCGCGTGCTCGAGACCGAGCCCATCGCGCTCGACGGCGCCACCGAGCGGACGGTCACGATCCGGACC
>CALKVR010000252.1 GCA_938004815.1 uncultured Polyangiaceae bacterium
GTTCGCCGCGCATCGGGGCTGCCTCCCGTCACGCCCGCTCGCCCCTCGCCGGATCCTTCCGATCCGCCGGCCCGCCCGTCGGCCGCGCCCGGGCTCCTGCCCAGCCCGCTCGGCGCCGCGCTCGCTCCGACCGCTGCGCCGGCCACCACGAAGCCCCCTTTCGCGGGGCTCGTCGCGCCGGCCCCGCCGGCGTCCAAGCCCGACCGGCCCATGCCCTCGGAGCCCGGGCCGCGGGTGCTGTCGCTCCCTTCGGTGTCGAGCCCGATGGGGAGCGCCCGCGCGGCGAGCGACGCCGCCGCCGAGACCGACGGCAGACGCGCCGAGCCGACCAAAGCCGTGCTGCCCGACGCCCGCACCGCGACGCCGATGGTGCCGCGGCGTGTGATGGTCGACCTCCTCCACTTCGAACCGTCCGTGCCCCGCCGCCTCCGCCGCTCGAAGGCGCACGCGTCGGTCCTGGCCGAGTTCTCTCCGCCTCGCGCGCTCCGGCGCGGCGACGAGCGCGACGCCGAGATCGAGCAAGAGCGGGACGAGCGGGCGCGGCTCGATGTCTTGCGGATGCTCTCGTGCGGTTCGGAGCTCGACCTGCCGGCGGTCCGTCAGGCGACCGAGATCGCCATCTCGGACCCGAACGACCTCGAAATCCCCATGTTCCTCGTGGCGGGCGAGCTCAGGCCCTCGTACGACGACGTCGAGAGCCTCCGAGCAGCCGTGCGAGCCGCGCAGCCGCTCGCCGCCAACGACAAGCGCCTCGCCGCCACCATCGCGGTCGCCAACGAGCTCTGCGGCGAGGGCGGAGCCGCCCAGCCCGAGACCCTGAACGCGCTCTACAAGCAGATCGAGAGCGCGACCCTGCAGACCAACCTGCCGCCCCGGTACCTCGCGGATGCGGTCGAACGGAGCGTCCTCGATCAGCGCTCTTACAAAAAGCGCACCGTCCTCGGTAGCCCCCGGATCCGCGCCGACTTCGTCTTCTCGGCGGGGCAGACGTTGCCCGCCTACATCCCCGAGGGCACGGGCGCCATGCTCCCGCTCTTGCCGTCTTTCCCCTGCGTCGCGCTGGTCGAGCTGCGCCCGCGTGAGGACGTCCTCGAGCAGAACCCTGACGCTCTTGTCATTGTTGCCCTGGGGCGCGTCGTGCGCAGGGCGCGCACCTGATCACGGCTCGGCTTCGGCGCGGGGCTACCGCTTGCACTTCACGTGCACCGCTTGGTCGCGATTTTCCGCCAAAGCTCGTGGCACGGCCGCTGCAGTGCGGCCCCTCATGAGCAAAGTGCCGGATCTGCTGACCTCGCCGCTGCGCTTCGTGGCCAGCACGCCCGAGGATCTGGACGTCCGCAGCTTCGTGGTCCGAGACAGCCTGTCGTCGCTGTTCACCGTCGACCTGGAGGTCATGTGCGACAACCCCGCCCTCGACTTCGAGGAGATGGTGGGGAAGCCCGGCGAGTTCCGGATCCAGCTCAACCCGGCCCGCTACCCCGACACACCGGCGCGCAAGTGGTCGGGGATCGTGTCCGAAGCGCGCTTCGTGCGCAGTGAAGCAAAGGGCCTCTCGACGTACTACGTGTCGCTGGTACCGGCGCTCTGGGCCCTCACCCGCCGAACGAACTGCCGGGTGTTCCAGCAGATGACCGATCTCGACGTCCTGAAGGTCCTCCTCGACGAGTGGGACATCCGCTTCGAGACCCGCTGCACGGGCACCTACAAGACGCGCAAGTACCGCGTGCAGTACCAGGAGAGCGACTTCGCGTTCGTCTCGCGTCTGCTCGAGGCCTCCGGCGTGACGTTCCTCTTCGAGGCCGGTGAGGGAGAGTCCATCATGGTGCTCACCGACTCACCGGAGAAGGCGACCGAGCGATCGACGCCGCTCGACTTCGTCGACCAGCCGTCGCCGGAGCACACGTGGGCCACGCGGCTCCAGTACGCCCGCGCCGTCATGTCGGGCCGGGTCACGGTGGCCGACCACGACCACCGGCTGCCCAACCGGCCTCTCACCGCGTCGGCCAGCCCGAGCGCCCACCCCCTCGAGGCCCGGCTCGAGGACTACCAGTACCGGCCCGGCGCGTTCCGGTTCGGGAACGACGGGCCCAAGGACACACCGACCGCCGACGACCGCGGACGCACGCGCACCGACGCGGGCGAGAGCAAGCGCCTCGCCGAGCAGCTCGGCTCGGCCGGCCACGCGCGCGCAAAGTCGATCGTCTTCGACTCGAACGCGCTCGACCTCGGGCCCGGCACCATCCTCAAGGTGAGCGGGCACCCCGCCTCGGACCGCGCCGGCGCCATGCTCGTCACCGGCATCACCCTCGCCGGCAACCACGACAGCGAGGCGATGACGTCCGTCCACGCCGTCGGCGCCGACCGCAAGTACGCGCCCGAAGAGGTGACCAAGACGCCGGTCATCCACGGCATCGAGACCGCGGTCGTCGTCGGCCCCGAGGGCGAGACCATCCACTGTGACGAGTTCGGCCGCGTGCGCGTGCAGTTCCACTGGGACCGCTACGGCAACATGGACGAGTTCAGCTCGTGCTGGGTGCCCGTGAACCAGGCGTGGGCCGGCGACGGGCTCGGCGCCCTGAACATCCCGCGCATCGGGCAAGAGGTCATCGTCAGCTTCCTCGCGGGCAACCCCGAAGAGCCGATGATCATGGGGCGCATCTTCACGACCCTCCTCCGGCCGCCGTTCCCGCTGCCGATGAACAAGACGCAGAACGGGTTCAAGAGCGCGAGCGTGCCCCACACCGGCGGCTACAACGAGCTGATGTTCGAGGACAAGGCCGGCTCCGAAGAGATCCGGATGCGCGCAGAGAAAGACTGGAACACGCGCGTCAACAACGACAAGACCCTCTCGGTCGGGCGCCACCGCTCGATGGCGATCGGCGGCAACGACACCGAGAAGGTCGACGGCAACCAAGACCACTCGGTGCTCGGGCGGTTGAAGAGCGTCGTCAGCGGCGACAAGATCGCGAGCGTGGTCGGGAGCTTCCTCCAGACGACGGGCGGCCAGCGTGTGCTCGACACGATCGGCGACTTCATCTCGGCGGCGAAGGCCCACCGGGTCGCGAGCCAGGACTCGACGACCCTCACCGTCGGCGCGTCGACCATCCTGATGACGCCCGAGGCGATCTTGATTCAGGCCCCGAAGATCTTGCTCAACCCCGGCGACGGCGTCGTACAGAACGTCAGCTCGGGCGGGCCCGTCCCCATCAAGTAGGTATCGCCATGAAGCTCGCGACCGCCACGTTCCTCTCGATCAGCGGCGTGCCCGACATGACGTTGGGCCTGGGTCGCGGAGACAACGGTACGGCGCGCGCCCTGACCGTTATCACCGGCCCGCGCGCGTCGGGCAAGACGCGCACGCTCGAGGCGCTCCTCGCGGCCAAGGACGTCATCGCCCCCTACGGTCAGCCGCCGGTCGCGCGCGATTGGATCCGCAGCGGCGAGAAGGCGGCCAAGGTTCAGCTCACGTTCGAGCTCGACGAAGACGAGGTGCGTTTCGTGGGCGGGGGTGCGCCGGTGGTTCGCGCCGAGGCGCTCTTTCACCCGCAGGGCAGCCGATACGAAGCCGACGAGGCGTTCGTCGCGCTGCTCGAGCGCTACGAGCACGAGCCCCGCGCCGGCAAGGTCGACTACTTTCCCGCGACGCGCTCGGTCGTGCAGGGCGCATCCGGCCATGGGCTCACCGCGATCGAGCAGCGCTTGCTCCGGACGTCGCGCGATCCGCGCAAGTACGCCTTCTTGCCGCGCTTCATCGCCCACGTCGCGCGCGACGCCTCCGCCCGGGCCCGGTTCGAGGCAGCGCTCGCTGCGCTCTCGACCACCGTCCGCTACGTCGGCTCGGCCGGCGACGACGATCAAGTCTGCTTCGAGAGCGGCAGCCGCGGGCGCGTGAGCGCGGCCGCGCTCGCGTCGAGCGAATGCGACGCGATCATCTTCGCGGCGACGAGCGCGATGATCTGCCATGAGAAATCGATCGTCTTCGTCGACAGGCCCGAGCTCTATCAAGACGAGGCTGGCGCGGCCGCGTTCCTCGAGGGGGTCGCGTCGCTGGCCGCCGATCTGCAGCTCGTCGTCGCGACCGCCTCTCCGGCGGTCCTGAGCGCCGTCGATCCGTCGTGTGTCGTGAGGTTGCCCGTCGGCTGAAGAGGAAGCGATGCCCGCCTACCAAACGAACGACACGAAGCTCGAGGTGCCGGACGGCTTCATCGATCGCACCGTGACGCGCCTCGACGCCAAGACCGCGAACGGCAGCACCATCTCGATCATGATGCACCGGACGCCGCTCCTCGAGGGCCAAGCCCTCGCGGACGCGGTTGCGTCGCACATCCGCGACGCCGCCTCGGGGCTGCGCGCCCACGCCGTCCTCGAGAACCGCGAGGCCCAGGTCGCCGGCCAGCCTGCCTTCGATATCGCCATGCGCTGGCGCGATGACGACGGCATGGTCTACGCGCGCGAGGCACACGCCGAGATCGAGGGCACCTGGCTCATCCTCACCGCGACCGGCCCCCTCGAAGAGCGCGAGCTCTGCGACAGCTGCTTCGAGTACGTGATCCCGACCATCCAATTGAAGACGGGCTGGGGCTGAAATGAGCGACTACCGCAACCCCAGCCACAACGTCTACGCGCTCATGGTCAAGAAC
>CALKVR010000253.1 GCA_938004815.1 uncultured Polyangiaceae bacterium
GGGTGAAGCGATGCGTCGTCGTCGGCGGCGGCAACACCGCCATCGACGTCGTGCGTGAGGCAGCCGGCCTCTTGGCCGCCTCGAACCCCGCCGCCCCCGCCGAGGTGGTGATGGTCTACCGCGGCATCGAGGACAAAATGAGCGGCTACGCCCACGAGTGGAAGGCGGCCAAGGTCGAGGGCGTCCGTGCGCTGTGGCAAGCGATCCCCGTGGCCTTCGAGGGCAACGGCAAGGTCGAGCGCGTGCGCTGCCAGCGCCTCGACGCGAACAAGAAGCCCATCGCCGGCTTCGAGCTGACCGTCGATGCCGAGCTCGTGCTCGTGGCGATCGGGCAGTCCAAGCTCGGCGCCATGCTCGGCTCGCTGAGCGGCATCGAGGTGAAGAACGGCCGCGTCGTCACCGACGAGCACGGCAAGACCGGGCGCAAGGGCTGGTTCGCCGGCGGCGACGCCGCCAACGGCGGCAAAGAGGTCGTGAACGCCGCCGCCGAGGGCAAGGCGGCGGCGCGCGCGATCGACGCCTACCTGGGAGGCAAATAGCCATGGTTGATCTCACGACCAACTGCGCGGGCATCCGCTCGCCCAACCCCTTCTGGCTCGCCTCGGCGCCCCCCGCGAACTCGGGCGGCCAGGTTCAGCGAGCCTTCGACGCCGGTTGGGGCGGCGCGGTGTGGAAAACGCTGGGCGTGCCCATCCAGAACGTCTCGTCGCGCTTCGGCGGCGTCACCATCCGCGGCGTTCAGGGCGCCGGGTTCAACAACATCGAGCTCATCACCGACCGCTCGCTCGAGACGAACTTCAAAGAGATCTACGACACCAAGAAAAAGTACCCGAAGCACGCGGTGATCGTCTCGCTCATGGTCGAGACGCGTGAAGAGTGGAAAGACATCATCAAGCGCTCGGTCGACGCCGGCGCCGACGGGCTCGAGCTCAATTTCGGCTGCCCCCACGGCATGTGCGAGCGCGGCATGGGCTCGGCGGTCGGGCAAGAGCCGCGCGTCAACCAAGAGATCACCTCGTGGGCGGTCGAGTACTCGACCGTGCCCGTGCTCGTGAAGCTGACGCCCAACGTCCACGACATCGTCCCGCACGGCCTCGCGGCCCGCCGCGGCGGCGCCCACGGCGTCTCGCTCATCAACACGATCAAGAGCATCATCGGCGTCGACATCGACCGCTTCGTGCCCGAGCCGCGCGTCGCGGGGCTCTCGACCAACGGCGGCTACTGCGGCGCCGCGGTCAAGCCGATCGCCCTCCACATGGTCGCGCAGCTCGCCCGCTCCAAAGACTTCGGCATCCCGATCAGCGGCATCGGCGGCGTGAGCACCTGGCGCGACGCGGTCGAGTTCATCCTCCTCGGCTCGACGAGCGTGCAGGTCTGCACCGAGGTCATGCTCCGCGGCTACCGCATCGTCGAGGACATGATCGACGGCCTCGAGGAGTACATGCGCACCCACAATTTCTCGACCATCGACGAGATGGTCGGCAAAGCCGTGCCCGCCTACTCCGAGTGGGGCGATCTCGATCTCAACTACGAGACGATCGCCAAGATCGATCCGCAAAAGTGCATCGGCTGCCACCTGTGCGTCACCGCCTGCCAGGACGGCGCCCACCAGTGCATTCACCCCCAAGACAGCCCGATGGCGTTGGACCTCTTCCAGAAGGGGCTCGCCAAGAAGCCCAACGGTGGCTCTCACGCTCGAGTCCCGATCGTCGACGAGAGCGAATGCGTGGGCTGTAACCTCTGCCAAATCGTGTGCCCCGTCTCGGGCTGCATCGACATGGTCAAGGTCGAGAACGGGTTCCAAGCGTCGACCTGGAACGAGCACGTGAAGCAAGGCAAAGCGCTGCGCCCGAAGAAGGGCGCGCACTGACTTTCGGCATCAACGTTAGGTGACAAGATGAGCAAGACCGTCAAGTGTGGCCTCATTCAGTGCTCGAACCCGCTGAATGACGAGACCAAGCCCGTCAGCGAAATCCAAAAGGCGATGGTCGACAAGCACATCGGCTTCATCGAGGACGCCGGGAAAAAGGGCGTACAGATCCTCTGTCTGCAAGAGATCTTCAACGGCCCCTACTTCTGCCCCAGCCAAGACCCGCGCTGGTACGAGGCGGCCGAAGAGATGCCCGGGCCGACGGTCGAGCTCATGGCGACCTACGCCAAGAAGTACAACATGGTCATGGTCGTCCCCGTCTACGAGAAGGAGATGAGCGGCGTGTTCTACAACACCGCCGCCGTCATCGACGCCGACGGCAAGTACCTCGGCAAGTACCGCAAGCAGCACATCCCCCAGGTGCGGCCCGGCTTCTTCGAGAAGTTCTTCTTCAAGCCCGGCAACACCGGCTACCCGCCACTTCCCCGAGGGCGCGCGTTGCCTGGGCCTCAACGGCGCCGAGATCGTGTTCAACCCGTCGGCCACCGTCGCCGGCCTCTCGCAGTACCTGTGGAAGATCGAGCAGCCCGCCCACGCCGTCGCCAACGGCTACTACATGGGCTGCATCAACCGCGTCGGTACCGAGGCCCCCTGGAACATCGGCAAGTTCTACGGCACCAGCTACTTCGTCAACCCGCGCGGTCAGATCATCGCCGAGGCGAGTGAGGACAAGGACGAGCTCGTCGTCTCCGACCTCGATCTCAAGCTCATCGACGAGGTCCGGTCGACGTGGCAGTTCTTCCGCGATCGCCGGCCCGAGGCCTACGACGAGATCACCAAGATCTGACGCAGGGCCGGCGCCTTGGCTCCTTAGTCGGCCTTGGTGAAGTAGAGACCGGTGAGGCACATCTCGTCGCCGGTCCCTTCGCCCCACGTCACCGTGCTCATCGTCGGGTTGTCCCAGGTGCACGACAGCTCGAGCCGATCACCCGGCGAGAGCAGCACGGGCTCGAGCAGCTGATAGGCGCCCTGCCAGTGAAAGTCGTAGGCAGGGATGCTGACGAGGCACGTCTCGCGGCCGTCGCCGTGCCGGATCGCGACCCGGCCCGACTGCCCGAGCTGGTGCATGTGGAGGAACGACGAGTAGACCATCATCGGCTCGCCGCCGTTGACGAACGCGGCCGGGTCCGCGCTGAACGAGTGGGTCACGTCGCTCGTCGCCGGGGGGATCTCCATCCCGTTGCCCCCCAGCCAGGCAGGGTTCGTCCACGGCTGGAGCCGCGCCTCTTTCTCGACCGCCGGATCGATCTTGAGCAGCACCGATGTCTGATCGGGCTGGGGGCCGGCCGTCAGCGTGTTGTAGTGGAGCTGGACGACGATCTTGGAGCCGGGATCGATCCGGATGCCGGTGCCGTCCGGGTAGTCGTAGCCCTGGCTACCGGGGGCCCAGGCCCCGAGCCACCCGGCGCCCTGGAACCCGGGGCCGCCGAAGCACGTGTACCCGGGGCCGGGATCGCTCTCGTCGAGCGCCGTCACGGTGTCGACCGCCGCGCCCGATGCGACGAAGGCGATGACGTGGTGCACTACCGCGGGGTTCCCTGGTGCGACGCCGAGGCCGGTGACATAGCCGGTGGCGTCGGCCGGATAGTCCATGACGAAGCACCGGTACTCGTCGGGCTGCTGCACCATCGTGTAGGGCTCCGCCATCGCGATGGTCTGATCGATCCGAGAGAGCGGTCGCGCGTTCGGCGACACGAGCGGCGCGCCCTCTTCGGCCGGGTCGCCCTCGGCGCCGCCCGCATCGATCCAGCCGATCAGCGTCGCACGCTGATCGGCGGTCAGGGATCGGTCGTTGTAGTAGTTGTTGCAGTCGGGGTCGGCCGGCCAGGGGGGCATCGTCCCGGCTTCGACCGCAGCCCGGATCGCGGCCGCGTGGGCCGATACCTCTTCGAACGTGGTCAGGGGGAACGGGGCGATCCCGCCCGCGACGTGGCAAGTGGCGCATTTCGCGTCGACGATCGGCTTGGCGTCGCGGTAGTACGCAAGCCCGCTGGCGTCGCCCGCTCCGGCCCCCGTCGCCCCGGTTCCCTCACCGTCCGAGCCGCAGCCCGCCGCGAAGACCGCGTTCAGCACGAGGACCACCGGGAGCGTGGCGCCGAGTCGCGTCATGGATCGCATGTTGGACCATGAGACACCGGAACCGGCCAAAAGGGGAAATCCGCGAGATACGGTCAGCGAAAGAGCGTCCCCGCTTGTCGACGACGAACTCGGTCTCGGAGAACTTCATCTCGCACAGGTTGATCGTTGCATCCTTGCGATCGATGACGAGATCGATCTGGGCCCCCTGGTCCAGATCGCTCGTAAGGTCGGTGGAACCCTGACGCCGCGCTGGTCTCTACGGCCTCGATGCCTAGCGCGCGCTTCATCGCGGCCACGTGCTTCAAGCAGATCCCCTCGAAGGCGTAGCCGCTCCAGGCCCGCCACGTGGGTGAGGCGGCCCCCGGTGGTCAGCCCGGCCGCGTCGATCAACTGCGCTCTCGACAGACCCCGCCGCTTCTCCGCCAGGACGCGGACGACTCTCTCGTGTCGCTCGGCGTGCTCGAACAGCGACGCATACAGGTTCTTGAGCTCGGTGCGTAGCGGCCCCTCGGCGGCAAAGCACAGAAACCGGCCCCTCGCTGACGCTCGCAAGTGAAGGGCCGGTTTCCATACCAATGCTCGGCCGCACTTCCGCTCACCGTCACCTCTGTTCTCGGTACATCGTCTTACGC
>CALKVR010000254.1 GCA_938004815.1 uncultured Polyangiaceae bacterium
GCCGCTGAAGGCGCCCTTGTAGCGGGTTGCGACATCGCCGCCCAAAGCGCGGCGTCCACGTCGCGCACGTTGCCGGGGAGCAGCGCGCCGAGGAGCCCCTCGACGAGGCGCGGATCGAGATCGAAGTGGCCCTGCGAGCCACGAAACCGCTCGACCGCCTCCGGCGACTTGGCGACGGCGCGGTCGAGGAGGAATCGGAGGAGGAGCGGGATGTCCTCACGCCGCTCGGAGAGCGGCGGCATCTCGATCCGCATCGCGAGGCGCGGCAACAGATCGTGCTTGAGCTCGGTCGGGTCGCGGTTCGTCGCGCCGATCAGCCGCACGTCCGCGCGGCGCGCGTTCGACTCGCCCAGGCGATGGTACTCGCCAACGTCGAGGACTCGGAGGAGGTGGGCTTGGAGCTCGGTCGAGAGCTCGCCGATCTCGTCGAGGAAGATTGTGCCGCCGCTGGCCTCGCCGATGAGGCCGGGACGTTCCGGCGTCCCCGGGTTCGGGTAGTTCTTGATGTTGCCGAAGAGCTCGGCGTCGACGAGGCCTGCGGGGATGGTCGCGGCGTTGCGGCTCACGAAGCGCGCCGGCGCGCGCGCCGAACGCAGGTGGATCGCGCGCGCAGCGAGCTCTTTGCCCGTGCCGCTCTCGCCCGTGACCAGCGCATGGGCTCCGGCTTTTGCGGCGAAAGCGAGCTGGTCGCGCAGCTCCCACAGCACGGGTGATTCGCCCACGAGGCCGAGCCGGTCGACCTGGCCGAACGCCGCTGCGTCCGTCTGATCGTAGTCGTGCAAAGCGGGCAGAGCGCGCGGGCGCGCGACGCAGTAGAGCATCACCTGCCCCTTCAAGAGGAGGACATCGCCGGGAACGACCACCGCTCGCGTCACGTCCGCGCCGCCGGCGACCAGGGGACACCGACCGACGTTCTCGACCACGACCGCACCGGGGCGGCCCTTCAGCTTGAGCTGCTGCCGCGAGATCCCCCGACCCGCGAGGGGGGGGCGGGCCTCGTTCCCGAACGGCCTCTGGCGCACGAAGCCGAGCGCACCCCGGCCGTCGAAGTCACGCCCGAGCTCGGCGCTCTCTCCAGGGCCGACGAGGGCGACCTCACCCACGCGCTCGGGCTCCTCTGCAGACCAGACGATGACCAGCCCGGTGACCACCTCGTGCTCGACCGCTCCCGACCGCTCGCGCGTGTCGTGGAACGAGAGGGTGGCGTCACTCATGGCCGAACAGTCTACGCCCTGTGCCCGCACATGTGCGGGCCACGAGAAAGCCAGCAATCCCGCTCGAAAGACCACGGTGCGATCCGGTTCTAGCGGGCACGACCCTTGCGAATGGGGGGGCAGGAGGCGGTGAACATGAAGCGAACGGCGATGGGGGGCGGGATGGTGGCGGCGGTCTTGGCGGTTGCAGGGCTCGCGGGCGCGATATCGAACGAAGAGATCATCATCGCGAACGTGGGCGATGCCAACGCGCGCCTCGACCACGTGCGCGCGAAGCTCGCCCAGACGGCGCAGTCGACCTCACCGCCCGCGGTGTGCATCTCGAACAAGCTCACCCCCGCGCCATGCGCGGCCGTCGCCGAGATGGACGAGGCGCACGGGCTCGCGCTCGACGCGCTGGCGCAGGTCGACGCCATCGACGCCGGCACCAGCTCATGGTCGCTCGCGCGCAGGCTCGACCGGCTGGCGTGGAGCGCCGAGGCCAACCGCGACGCGCTCGGCATCATCAGCCCGGAGTACGGCGGCATCATCAGCCCGGAGTATGCGGCGGTGATGACCACCGACATGGCCGGCATCATCAGCCCCGAGATCTCGTACGAGGTCACGGTCACCGCCGGCATCATCAGCCCCGAGGTGACGGGCATCATCAGCCCCGAGCGCACGCAGGAGCTCGTCGGCATCATCAGCCCGGAGTACAGCGGTCTGAGCGCGGCCCAGCGCGCTGCGGTCTACGCGGAGCTCGACGCGATCGCCGCTAGGGCCGAGGCCGACCTCGTGCTGGCCCACGCCGCGCGCCGCGCTCTCGATCAGCAGAACTGATCCAGCCGGACCGTGCTACGGCTCAGCCCCGAGCCAGGTATTTCGCGATCAATTGGAGCTGACCCTCCCAGCCGCCCTCGTTCTCGGCGAAGGCCTTGGCGCGCCGCTCGAGGGGGATGGCGTCGAAGCCCGACTCGGTGATCGTGAGGCGCGTACCGCCGTCGACCTCGGCCAGCTCGAACGTGACGAGCGTGGTCGGAGCGTCGGGCGACGTGTCGGGGTCGGCCCCGGGGTGCCAGCGAAAGGCGAAGCAGGACTGCGGCTCGACGCGTTCGATGATCATGTCGCAGGCCATGCCGGCGTAGGGCGCTTGCTGCCTTCCGATATCGTCGTCGACCTGCGTCGGCGCGATCTTGCCCCGGACGGTCTCGCCCGCGACGAACGGCCCCTCGATCGTCATACCGAACCAGGTGCCGAACGCCTTGGCGTCGCTGATGGCGTGCCAGACGCGAGCGAGCGGCGCTCGGAGCACGGTCTCTTTCCGGATGGTGTCTTTCATACGCAACCTCTTGGTTGCTCTTAGCCGCGCGTCATTTGATACGCAACCACAAAGTTGCATGTTTCGGTGGCGCGCGCCGCGCCGCCGCGCGTGCTACGACAGCGGGCCATGCATCGCCGAATGCTCGTGCTCTCTGCGCTCCTCGCGCCCGCCTGCGCTTCCTCGTCGCCGAATGGTCCGTCGCACGCCCACGCGGCAGGGCACAGGGGCGACGGTGAGCACGGCGAGGGCGGCCACCACGACAAGGGCGGCCACCACGGCAAGCACGACCACCAGGGCAAGCACGGCCACCACGGCAAGCATGGCCATCACGGCAAGCCCGGCGATCACAAGCACGAGCACGGGGTGGCGCACGACTTCTCCGACGCGGCCGAATGGTCGAAGCGCTTCGACGATCCGGGGCGTGACGCGTGGCAGAAGCCCGACGAGGTGGTCAAGCACCTCGCCATCCAGCCGGGGATGACCGTCGTCGATCTGGGCGCGGGCACGGGCTACTTCGGAAAGCGCCTCTCGGCCGCGGTCGGGCCCAAGGGCAAGGTCATCGCGCTCGATCCAGAGGCCGGCATGGTCGCGTTCATGCGCGAGCGCTTCGCGAAAGAGGGCCTCACGAACGCCGAGGCGCGCACCTGCCCGCTCGACGGGACGGGCCTCGAGCCCGGGTCGGTCGACCGCGTGATCATCGTCGACACGTGGCACCACATCTCGAACCGCGAAGCGTACGCGAAGCACCTCAAGGCGCTGCTGCGGCCCGGCGGCTCGGTGATGGTGGTCGACTTCACGCTCGAGACCGAGAAGGGTCCGCCGAAAGAGCACCGCGTCGGGCCCGACAAGGCGATCGCCGACCTCTGGGCCGGCCAAATGGTGGCGCGGGTGATCGACGAGACCCTGCCCGACCAGTACATCGTCGTCGCGAGCGATGCGACCCGGTAGGTTGATCTCGATGCGCCGCTCGTATCCGTTCGTCGGCGTCGTCGCGCTCGCGTGCGCGGTCGCGTGCGGCGACAGCAAGCCCGCGATGCGCCAGCAGTGCGCGGCGCTCCACGCGTCGTTCACGATGGACAAGAGCGTCGACACCAAGCTCTACCCCTGGTTCGTCATCTCGACCTCGAACGAGGGGGCTGCCAAGCAGGCCCAGAGCCTGCGGGATCGAAC
>CALKVR010000255.1 GCA_938004815.1 uncultured Polyangiaceae bacterium
CGACGTAGGGGATGACGTCGTCGTCGCGCCCGTGGACGAGCCAGACGGGGCAGGCGACGCGTGCGAGCCGGTCGCCGGGGTCGAAGAAGGCGAGGTCGTCGGCCCCGCGCGCGAGCGCGTCTTCGAGCCAGCCGAGGGCCCCCGGCGCGAGCATGCACCCGCGCAGGAACGGCTCGCGGAGCTCGGGGTCGAGCCCGGCCGCGATCGCCTGCGCGTGAGGGTCCCGTGCGCCGGGGGCCTTGAGCTCCATCTTGCCCCACGTACGGTGGACCATCTCGCGCCACGCGGCCGCGAGCGCCTGCCGGTCGCCGCCGACATCGAGCGCGTGGAGCGCGTTGAGGAACACCGCCGGCGAGTTGAGGGGGTCGCGCGCGAGCTCGTGGACGCGGCCCTCGTGCTCGGTGCGGCCGGTCACGGCGAACCGAACGGTGGGGAGGAACTCGCAGAACCCGCCGAACACGACGACGGACGCGGGCCCATCTGCGCTCAGGGTGGCCAGATCGAGCGCGAGAGCGCTGCCGAAGCTGATCGAGAAGACGGCCGGCTCGGCGAGACCGAGCGCTGCCGCGCGAGCCCGCGCGAGCGTGAGGGCGGCGCGGGCGTCGGCGAACGCGGAGCGATCGAGCACGAGCTCGCCGAACGCACGGATGAACGGCGCGACGACCAAGAAGCCTGCGCGCGCGAGCACGCGACAGAACCGATCGAGCCGCGGATCGTCCGGCCCGAGAAAGTGCAATCCAGGCAGCACCAGGTACGCCGCGAGCGGGCGCGCCGGCGTGTAGACGTAGGCCTTCGTCGGCCCGGCCGCGCCCTCGACGCGCGCGGTCTCGCGGCGCACGCCCCGCGGGACGGTTCCTTCGGCCCACGGGCCGAGCCAGCTCGCGAGCGCGAGCACGGCCTTGGCGGTGCTGAGCGGCACGCGGGCATGGTAGGTTCAGCCTCCGTTTGCGTCCCTGGATATTCGCCGCCGCGGTGCTCACGGTCGCCGCTCTCGTCGCGCCGGCGCGCGGCGCCGACGACGAGCGCGTGTTCCCCGAGACCTACAACCAGGTCCCGGACCGGCCGCGCCCGCCGCCGCTCGACGACGAGATCGAGCTGCTCACGCTGCCGAAACAGCACCTCGTCGACGTCGGTCCGCGCGCCCTTCTGGTCACGCGGCTCGCCGAGTCCGAGATCGACGGCCGAGACACGCGCATCTCGTATGATCCCGCGCCCGGGGTGGGGGCCGCCATGCGCGTCATCGTCCACGACTATTTCCAGGTCGGTGCGTCCTGGGCGTGGGCGACCCACAAGCTCTCCATCGAGCGCGGCGCGCTGGGCATCGACGGCTCGATCGAGGTGAACTCGGTGACGTCGTACGCGCTCTCGGTTCACCTCATGCCCACGCTGCCGATCGGCGATCGGGTCCGCCTCTGGGCGTCGGTCGGGGCAGGGTGGGGGCGCCACTACTACCCGCCGATGCACGTGACCGACGGAACCGGCGCGTGGACGGTCCGCGACCGGGCTGCGTCGTTCGTCGACTTTCCGCTCGGCCTGGGCGGGATGGTCGAGCTCGTGCCGGGGTGGCTCTCCGTCGATCTCGACGTGCTCGTCGCGCCCGGCCTCCCCGAGGACGGCTCGGCGCGCATCCCGATCCAAGCCATCGACGGCACCGGCGGCCAGCGTGAGGTCGGGCCCATTCCGGGGGCGACCGTCAGCTTCACGCAGGCGCTCGGGCTATCGGTCCTCTTGTGAGCAGGCCGCGCGTCGTCGCCGTGACCGGGAACATGGGGGCGGGCAAGTCGAGCCTGGTCGCCTGGCTGCAAGACCAGCTGGGCATGCTGCCGTTCTTCGAGCCCAACGACGAGAACCCGTACCTCGCCGACTTCTACGGCGACATGGGCCGCTGGGCCCTCC
The DNA here is from genome assembly GCA_938004815.1 of uncultured Polyangiaceae bacterium. Classification (GTDB taxonomy): domain Bacteria; phylum Myxococcota_A; class Polyangia; order Polyangiales; family Polyangiaceae; genus Xiheicaenibacterium. Next base: position 1,897 of record CALKVR010000255.1, read on the forward strand.
ACTCGCAGCTGTTCTTTTTGATTCGTCGGTTTCGTATCCACAAGGACATCGACGAGCGGGCGACGGGGCAGGGCGCCGACATCGTCCAGGACCGCACGATCTACGAGGACGCCGAGGTGTTCGCCGCGCACCTCCACCGCCGCGGGCACCTCTCCGACCGCGACTGGGCCATGTACCAGGACTTCTACGGGACGCTCTGCCGCGAGATCCGCCCCCCCGACCTGATGATCTACCTGCGGTGCCCGGCGCGGGTCTTGGCTCAGCGCATCAAGAAGCGGGGGCGGAGCTTCGAGCAGAGTATTCCCCGCTCCTACCTCGCCGCCCTCGAAGCGCTCTACGAAGAGTGGTTTTCGCGGTACCGCGCGTCCGAGTGCATCGTCGTCGACACCGACCGGGTCGACTACGTCGAGGGGCTGTTCGACCGCCACGACCTGCTCGAGACGTTGCGCGCGCGCCTCTGCCGGTAGCACCGCCCGGTGGGGCCCGTTCGCAAAGAATCGGCGCACCGGCGTTTCTTGTCGTAAGCTGGTGTTCCACGGCCGGGCTTACAACTTCGGTACGCCTCGACCGTCCAAGCTGTACGGCCTCGCGGCCCCACCTCGCAAGTTGCCCATGAAGATCACCTGCCACTCCTGCGCCGCCAAGTACACCGTCTCGGACGAGAAGGTCCAAGGCAAGACCGTCAAGATGAAGTGCCGCAAATGCGGCGCGACGATCGTTGTCGGCGGCGCCGCAACGGTCGGCGAGGGCGCCGGCGACGACCCCGGCGTCGATCTGCCGGCCGGCAGCTACCTCGTGAACGTGACCGAGGGTGATCAGCGCACGATGACCCTCGCCGAGATCATGGACGCCTACAACCAGGGCGTCGTCACCGGTGACACGTACGTCTGGGCCGACGGCATGTCCGACTGGCAGGCCCTGAGCGAGAACGACGCGATCGTCGCGGCGCTGAACGCGGCCGCGGGCGCGCCCGCCGCTGATCCTGCGGCTGCGTACGGCGGCACGAACGGCACGAACGGCAACCACGCGTACGACGCGCCGCCGCCCTCGTACGGCGCGCCTGCAGCAACCCCGGCCTACGGCGGCGACGCCTACGGCGGCCAGTCGTACGGTGGCGG
>CALKVR010000256.1 GCA_938004815.1 uncultured Polyangiaceae bacterium
GGGGGGAGGCGCTCGTTGCGCTATTGCAAGGGAAACGCGTGGTCGCGCTGACCGGCGCCGGGATGAGCACCGACTCGGGCATCCCCGACTACCGGGGCGAGACGGGCCGGCGACGCGTGCGAGCCCCGGTGCAGCACCGTGACTTCGTCCGCGACCCCGCGATTCGGCGCCGGTACTGGGCCCGGAGCTTCATCGGCTTTCCCACCATCGATTGCGCGCGCCCGAACCCGGCTCACGTCGCGCTCGCGGAGCTCGAGGCCGGCGGCGTCGTCACCGACGTCGTCACCCAGAACGTCGACGAGCTGCACCAGCGCGCCGGTAGCGACAGCGTCCTGGAGCTGCACGGCGCGCTCTCGCGTGTGATCTGCCTCGCGTGCGGCGCGCGTTCGTCGCGCCGCGATCTGCAGGCCCGCCTCGAGGCTCAGAACCCCGGCTTCGGCTCCACCGCGGCCTGGGCACCGGATGGCGACGCCGATATCCCGGATGAGCTCATCGGTGGCTTCGCGGTCGCGGCCTGCGAGACGTGCGGGGGCGCGCTCAAGCCCGAGGTCGTGTTCTTCGGCGACAACGTCGACCGCTCGATCGTCGACGACGCGTTCCGCCGCGTCGAAAGGGCAGACGTCTTGCTCGTCCTCGGCACGTCGCTCGCCGTGTTCTCGGGTTACCGGTTCGTCCGGCGCGCGGCCGAGCGCGGCATCCCCATCGCGATCGTGAACGCGGGCGAGACGCGGGGCGACGCGCTCGCGAGCCTGCGCGTCGACGATCGACTGGCGGACGTGCTGCCGCACCTGGCCGCCGCGCTGAGCGCACCCAGAACATCATGATGCGCAAGATCGTCGTGTTCGCGCTCGTCCTCGCTTGCTCCGAGCCGGCCTCGACCCCATCAACAGCGAACGGCTCGTCGAGCGCCCGCGCGGCGCCCGCGAGCTCGGAGACCCACGCGATGCCTTCGTCGACCACGCCCTCATCCAGCGCCGCCCCCGTCGCACCGACCGACCCCCTCGCCGACAAGGGCCGCCGCTTCGTCGACCTCTTGCGCGAGAAAAAGCACGCCGACGCGGCCCGGTGGTTCGACACCACGATGGCGGGCGCGCTTCCGGTCGAAAAGCTCGCCGGCGTGTGGACGGGCCTCGAGACTGGCGCGGGAGCCTTTCAGGCGGTCGAGTCGGCGCGCGTCGAGCCGGTCGGTGCCTACCGGACCGCGATCGTCACCTGCAAGTTCGCGAACGCTCGCCTCGACGCCAAGATCGCCTTCGACAAAGACGAGAAGGTCGCCGGGCTCTTCTTTTCGCCCGCGCCCGAGCCCTACGCCGACCCGCCGTACGTCGACCGATCCAAGTTCGACGAGCGCGAGGTGACGGTCGGCGCCGGTGAGTGGGCGCTGCCAGGCACCCTCACCCTGCCCAAGGGCGCGGGCCCGCACCGCGCGGTCGTCCTCGTGCACGGCTCGGGGCCGAACGATCGCGACGAGACGGTCGGGGCGAACCGACCGTTCAAGGATCTCGCGGGGGGCCTCGCGTCGAAGGGGGTCGCCGTCCTCCGCTACGAGAAGCGCACGAAGCTCCACGGCGCGGCGATGGCCAAGCTGCCCGACCTGACCGTCGAGCAAGAGACCATCGAAGACGCTCGCGCGGCCGCCGGCGTCGACGCGAAGCGTATCGTCATCGCGGGCCACAGCCTGGGCGGGCAGCTCGCGCCGCGCATCGCGTCGGGGCAAGACGGTATCGCCGCGATCGCCATCTTGGCCGGCAGCACGCGACCCGTCGCCGACATGATGATCGAGCAGGTGAAGTACATCGCGTCGCTCGACGGTCGCCAGGCCCCCGAAGAGTCCGCCGAGCTGAAAGCGCTCGAGCGCGCCGCCGCGCGCGTCCGCGAGATCCAGAGCGGCGCTCCCGCCAAGGACGGCGAGATGGTCCTGGGCGCGGGGCCGCCCTACTGGGTCGACATGGCGAAGTACGACGCGCTCGCGGTCGCGCGCGATCTCCCGCGCCCGATCCTCGTGGCCCAGGGCGGCCGCGACTACCAGGTCACGACCCGCGACTTCGAGGCCTGGAAGCGCGCGCTCACGGGTCGCAAAGACGTCACGTTCGCGCTCTACCCCGAGCTCAACCACCTCTTCGGCGCGGGCGAGGGCAAGAGCGGCCCCGAAGAGTACCAGCGGCGCGCGCCCGTCGACGCGCGCCTCGTCGATGATCTGGCGAAGTGGGTCGGCGACCTGCCGTAGCCCACCAGCTCACCGGCTCATCACTCGGGCTTCTTGCAAGCAAACTCGACGCCGTTGACGCAGGCCTTGCTCTTGTACTTCTCCGCCTTGGCCGCGTCGCCCTTGCGCTCCCACAGGTTGCCGAGGGTGTTGCACGCGTAACCGTCGTTGCCGACGTTGCAGGCCTTCTCGGCGGCGGCGATCGCCTCGTCGGTGAACTTGTCGCCGGCAGAAGCGAGGATCTCGGCGAAGGCCGAGCAACCCTTGACGTCGCTCAGCTCGCAGCTCTTTTTCAGCAGCGCTCTGCCGCGCGGGACGTTCTTTTCCATCCCGAGACCGCTGATCAGAGAGACACCGAGCTCCGCGCACGAGCGCCCCTTGCCCGCGTTGCACCCGGCTTCACAAGCGGCGGCGTCATCGCACTTCAGATCGTTGAGGGTCGCGAGCAGATCACCGAGGCCCAGACCGTCGGCGTCGGTGTCCGCCAAGTCCGCGGTCAGCCTCGTGACCTCCAGCGCGATGAGCGCGTCGCACCCCTTGGGCGGCTTCTCGCCCCCGGCCTCGGCGGCCTCGCACGCCTTGATCGAGCCGTCGCGTGCCTTGGTGAGCTTGGACGACGCGCTCCCGGCGCTCGCGCCGGCGCCGAAGACTTCGGCCGCGGTGCGCATCTCCGCCTTGGCGCTCGTGCCCATGGCGAACGCGCCCATCTTCGCGGTGGAGATGACGTGCGTCGCGCCCGCGCAGTTGCCGGTCAGCTCGGCCGACATGAACGACGAAGAGCTGCCGACCATTTGCCCGGCGAGGACCATGCCGAGATCGAACTTTGTCCCGGCCGACGCCTCGGCCTCGAAGGTGGCCGCGATGCCAGCGCCGCCGAGCGGCAGCGCGGCGCGGATCTCGTCGGCGCTCTCGAGCGAGAGCACGCGCTCTTTCGCGCTGGTGCCGCGGAACTGGTACTCGCCCGCGGCCTTGCAGGTCTTCAGGATCTTGATCTCTTTGCAGTCGAACTTGGCAACCGCGAGCGAGCCGCTCGAGACCGCGAGCTCGAGGTCGCTGCGCGTCTCGGGGGGCAGATCGACGACGAACACGTTCGTGCTGTCCGCGGTGGGATCGCACTTCGTCCCCATGGCCTCGCCCGCCGTCGGTGCGTCGGGGCGGACGGCGTCCGCGGCCCCGCAGGCCACGAGCCATGGTGACGAGCCAACAACGAGCACGAACCCGAAACGAACGATCGAAGCGGTCATAGGAATGACGCAGGATGCCACACCCCCAAACACGACTGCCACACTTTCGGGGCCGGCCCGCGGGGTGTCGAGGGCTCCCCCAATGTGAGAGCATCGGCGCCAGATGCCGGATCCGGTTCGAAAGTTTCTCTTCGTGTCCCTCTCGGGCCTGATCGGCGACATCGCCTGGCAGGTCCTGAAAGAGGGTCATGAGGTCCGCTACGCGATCGCCTCGGACAGCGAGCGCGACATCGCGGACGGCTTCGTCCCCAAGACCGACGACGTGCCGGGCAGCGTCGACTGGGCCGACGTCATCGTCTTCGACGACACGCTCGGCCAGGGCAAAGCCGCGCAAGAGCTTCGCGCCAGGGGCAAGCTCGTCGTGGGCGGCACCGAGTACACCGACAAGCTCGAGGACGACCGCTCGTTCGGCCAAGAGGAGCTGAAGAAGGCCGGCGTCAACATCATCCCCTACCGCGAGTTCGACAACTTCGACGCCGCGATCGCCTACGTGCGCGAGAACCCGGCTCGCTACGTCATCAAGCCGAGCGGCGAGGCCCAGAACGTCAAGCGGCGCCTCTTCGTGGGCGAAGAGGACGACGGCGCCGACGTGCTGCGCGTGCTCGAGTCGTACAAGCGCACCCTCGCGGCCGAGATCCCCGTCTTTCAGCTGCAGCGCCGGGTGACCGGCGTCGAGGTCGCGGTCGGCGCGTTCTTCAACGGGCACCGCTTCGCGGCGCCCATCAACATCAACTTCGAGCACAAGAAGCTCTTTCCCGGGAACCTCGGCCCCTCGACGGGCGAGATGGGCACCAGCATGTTCTGGAGCGCCCCGAATCGCTTGTTCAACCAGACGCTGAAGAAGATGGAGCTGCCGCTCGCGCGCGAGCGCTACGTCGGCTACGTCGACCTGAACTGCATCGTGAACTCGAACGGCATCTACCCGCTCGAGTTCACATCACGGTTCGGGTACCCGACCATCTTCATCCAGCAAGAGGGGATGACGACACCGATCTCCGAGGTCCTCCACGGCCTCGCGGCGGGGACGCTCGACAAGCTCAAGGTGAAGAGCGGCTTCTCGGTCGGCGTGCGCGTGATCGTTCCGCCCTACCCGTTCGATGACGACAAGACCTTCGAAGAGATCTCGAAAGACGCCGTCATCTATTTTCGCAAGGGCCCGGTCGAGGGCGTCCACATCGAGGACGCGAAGCTCGTCGGCGGCGACTGGCTCGTCGCGGGCACCAGCGGGGTCGTGCTCACGGTGGTCGGGATGGGCCCGACGATGCGTCAGGCCAAGGCAAACGCGTACGCCAGGCTCAAGAACATCCTCATCCCCAACATGTACTACCGCGACGATATCTCCGACCGGTGGGCCGAAGACAGCGACCGGCTGCACAACTGGGGCTACCTGCGCGAGAGCTAGGAAGCTGGTGTCTTTCGGACGATCCCGTCGCGCTGCCGGCGTTGCGGGCTGCGGTGCGTGCTCCCGTACAGAAGTAC
>CALKVR010000257.1 GCA_938004815.1 uncultured Polyangiaceae bacterium
AGGTAGTTGGTCGGAAAGACGGCGAGCCCCACGCGGTTCGCGTTCACGTGGCTCGCGAGGTACGCGTCGATGGCCGCCCTCACGTCGTCGTCGGCGGCTTCGAACCCGGCGAGGCGCCCTCCGGCGAAGACGACGCGCGCCGGGGGTTTGCGCAAGCGCTGCCGTTCGATGTGCGCGGTGGGGCCGAAGATCGCGCGATCGACGACGAGCGTGCCCGTGACGCGGGACGGGTGCACGAACACGTGGCCCGCCGGGAGGTTCTCGCTCGTCCCCGGCGCCGGCCGCCCCGAGGACGACAGCACCGGGTGCCGTGGGTCGAGCTGCACCTCGAGCGACGTGCCGGCATCGCTCGTCACGCGGACGGTGCATGGCGGCGTCAAGGCCGACGTCACGCGCTCGTTGACGATGGCGAGCAGATCCGGCTCGGCGCGCACGCTCGTCATGAGGAGACGCTCGTCGACTTGGAGCAGGTGCAGGTGACGCGACTTCACCGACTCGGCGGTCTTGGCGAGCGCGACCGACAGGACCGGCGGCGGCCGTTCGGGTGCGACGAGGATCGACGCGGTGGCGCCGGAGAGGAGCGGCGCGAGCGTGGACGCGTACTCGGCGACGGTCGCGCCATCCTTCACCAGCGGCTCGAGGTCGATGACGTTCGATTTCGCGCCGGCCTCATCGACCGCCCTCTCGAACAGGGCCACGAGATCGCCGGCCTTGTAGCCCAGGATGTGAACCGTCTCGCCCGGCGTCGCCTGCAGGCAGCGCACGACGACGTTCTTGGCTCCCTGAACGACGCTCTCGTCCATCGCGATCCCGGTCTCGCAAGTCTACACATGAGACGGCTCCGCGGCGCGGTCTCGAGCTGGCGCGCTCCGCACCTTTCGCATGATTTTCAGACACTTGAGGCCTCGGTCAGCCCGGTCCCTAGGCGCCCGGCGAGGTGGCATCCGACATGCAGAGGGCCTGCCTCATGCTGCCTCTCCCCAACACCGGCACGACCGATCCGGTGCTCTCCGCGCTGGCCGACGACCTCTGTGTCCTCGCGTACGATATCGAGAACTCGCTCGACGACGTGGACCTGACGCTCGCTCGGCGCGCGCGCGCGCTCTGCAACGAGCTCAGGACGTTGGCAAAGGCGCACGGGTGCGGGCGCGATTCGAGCTCGTTCGACATCTACGTCGAGGACGTCGTTCGTCGGGGCCGCGCGCTCCTCGCGGCGGCCGACTCGCAGCCACCCTCGGCGCCGTCGAGCCGCCGAACCAGCTCCGGGACGCATCAGCGCGTGCTCGCCGACCTCGTCTTCGACGACGATCCGCCGACGTCGCCCGGCGGCCCGCACGCCATTCACGCGATGGCCAGATCGGCCCCCCCGAAGAACTCGTCGGCGAGCGCCTGCCACGCGCGGGCGTTCTCGTCGGGGCCGCACTTGAACGCGCCCTCCGGATAGCGCTGCCCCGCGAGCACCGCGCGATGCTCGAGGAAGTACCGCGTCGCGAGCTCGGCAGCGTACTCGTGAGAGGCATCGCCGTTGTCGGGTTGGAACGCGTAGTACGTCCCGCCGCGCACCATCGTCTTGGCCGGCGCGTAGGGCTTGAGGCAAGCGACCTTGGTGCCGCACTTCTGCATGAGCCCGTCGACCATCGGGCCGAGCGCGCGGCGCGACCAGCTCTCGTGCGCTTGATCGTTCAGGTGAAAGACCTCGTGAAAGATGGTCTCGCGCACGGCGTCCGCCGACCCGTGTAACGACCCTTTCACGTTGTAGCCGACCTCCCACGAGGCTGCGTAGGCGCTCGGCGTGGTGCGCCCGACGCTCCGCAAGAAACGCCAGGCCAACCCTGCGTGCCGGTACCGCACGGGCTCGGTCGCCTCGTCCTCGATGGCCTTCAGGAACGCGGCGATGTCGCGCTGCGCGCCGAGCACCCACCGGAGGTGCCGCTCGTGTGGGCCTACGGGGAGCTCGGGCACGATGTGGATGACCCCGCGGAAGCCGCCCTCCATCTGGTGCTCGCGCTCGGTCCCGGCGACATCACCCAGCTCGTCGAACAATGCCAGCGCGAGCGCGCGCTCGTTCTCGTGGGCCTCGTAGCGCGCGCCGACCCAGCACCGGACACGGGCCTTGCCCGACGCGCTCGAGCACGCCGCCGGAGCACCGCCCGGGAAGAGGAGCGACACCGCGCGCGCCTCGGCCACGCCCGGCGGCTCGCTCACGGCGGCGCTCGGCGCGGCCGAGGCCGCGGCCGCGCTCGGAGCGGGCACGGCGGCCGGCAGTGCTGACGAAGCTGTCATGGCCGTGCGAGGCGGGTCGGGGCGCTCGTTCGCGCCCGTGCAGGACGCGAGCGCGAGCGCGAGCGCGAGGCACGCGGCCGGCGTGACACTCGCCGCGCACGGCGGCGCCCCCGCGTTCCGGTTTGGTGAGCCAGGCATCCCCGGGATTGCACCACGCCGGCTGGGGCGATACCAATGCGCGGTGTCGGCTCGGCGCGTCTTGACGGCCATCGGGGCGCTCATCCTGGGCGCGATCGGCTTCGCGGCCGGTGCCGGAGGCTCGGCCTGGCAGACGCGCGACGCCCGCACCCAGCCTTGGCGCAAGATCCGGGTCGAGCATCGCGGCGCGGTCAGCCAGCCGACCCGGACGCGCATCGTCTTCGAGAACCCCAAGCTCGCCCTCCAGGCCGTCGAGCTCGCCCAGACCGCCGACCGAACGCCCGACGTGGCGCGCGTCTCGCTGCGAGACGGCGCCGAGCTGACATTGCGCTACGCGGACGGGGCCCGCCGCCCCAGCTCGATCGAGGGCGCCGACGGCGCGGCGGCGCAGCTCTCCTACGAGGGCGGCAAGGTGCGCGTGACGTTCGTCTCCGCCGCGAAGGAGGAGGTCGCAGGGCGAGGGGTAACGGTGCCGCTCGAGCTGCGCTCGGCGCTCCGCGTGGGCGCCCTCTCCTCGAGCGCCGGTCACGATCCGTCGGTGCTCGGCTGGCTCGGCCCGACCGAGGCGTGGGGGCAGGAGGCCGCCGCCGACGACAAGGACGAGCCCGTGAC
>CALKVR010000258.1 GCA_938004815.1 uncultured Polyangiaceae bacterium
CTCGTAGCCGGCGACGGCGTTGACGATGCGGTCGGCGCCGACCTCGCGCGGGTCTTCGTACAGGATGGGCATGCCGGTCTTGATCCCGGGGCCGACGACGAGCGGCTCGCGCTTGAAGCCGCGGCGGACGACCTGAGCCATCGTGTCGGTCAGCGTCGGGACGACGCTGGCGATCACCGCGCCCGAGATGCGCTCGTGATCGATCTCGTAGAGGCTCATCATCTGTCGGACCAAGATCGTGTACTCGTCCGAGGTGCGTTGGCGCGCGCACTCGCACCGCATGTGGTGCAAGAGCTTGCCCCGCTCGAGCACCCCGAAGCTCACGTTCGTGTTGCCGACGTCGATGGCGAGGAGCATCAGAGCTTCCTTGCCACCATCAGCCCGTCACGCACGGCGAGGAGGACGTTGTCGACGCGCGCGTCGTTCGTCACGTGATCGTTGAAGCGCACGATGCCGTCGTCGTCGGCGCTGGCCGGAGAGAGGACGCGCCCGCTCCATAGGGTGTTGTCGGCGAGGATGAGCCCGCCTTGCCGAACGTGCGGCAGGACCGCCTCGTAGTAGTCGACGTAGCGGGCTTTGTCGGCGTCCAGGAACACGAGGTCGAACGTCTCGGCCGCCGGCAGAGAAGCGACATACGCGAGCGCGTCACCGAGCTGCACCACGATCTTGCCGCCGTGGGGGCTCTTGGCGAAGTAGCGCGTCGCGACCCCGACCGCGGTCGGATCGATGTCGCACGTGACGAGGCGCCCGCCCGCCGGCATCGCCTCGGCCATCGACAGCGCCGAGTAGCCGGTGAAGGTGCCGATCTCGAGGATGCTGCGCGCGCCCGAGATGGCGACGAGCGTGCGCAAGACGGCGCCCTCGACCCGCCCCACCTGCATCTGGGGGCTCTTCATGGTGGCGTACGTCTCTTCTCTCAGCTCCTCGAACAAGGGAGACGGCGGCTTCGTGTGCGCGAAGACGTAGTCTTCGAGCGCCGGGGCAAGGAGAGGCTGCATGCTCCATGTTTCTACCACCCGGGCTCGTGTTACGTCTTCTCCCATGCGCTTCACCTGCTTTCTCTCGGTCGCGCTCCTCGCCGCCTGCGGCGCGCGCTCCAGCCTGCCGGTGGCCGACGACGACGGTGGCGGCGCCGACGGGGGCGGGGGCGCCGACGGCGGCGGCGGACAAGGCACGGGCGGGAGCAGCCCGAGCGGCGTCGAGCAGGTCGCCCTCGGCGGCGGTCACACGTGCGTGCGAACGCTCGAAGGCGAGGTGTACTGTTGGGGGCAGAACGGCAGCGGGCAGCTCGGGGTCATGACCACCGAGGGCTTCTCCGAGCTTCCCGTGCGGGTGAAGCTGCCCGGGCGCGCCGATCTGCTCGCGGCGGGCACCTACCACACGTGCGCCGTCCTGGAGGACCAGCGTCTCTTCTGCTGGGGCAAAAACACCAACGGTCAGATCGGCAACGGCACGACGTCGAACGCGCTCGCACCGGTCGAGGTGAGCGTCGGCGGTGGGCCCTCGGTCGTCTCCCTCGGCGAGCAGCACTCGTGCGCCGTCGTCGACAAGACCAGGCTCTACTGTTGGGGTGCGAACGGCCTCAAACAGGCGGGCCTCGACGCCAGCGGCGACATCTTGTCACCCACGCTCGTCGATTCGCCGGCGGTCGCGGTCGCGACGGGGAGCTTTCACACCTGCTGGGTGCGGTCGGGTGGCGCGGTCGTGTGCGTCGGCGCCAACACCGACGGCGAGTGCGGGCAACTCGGCGCGGTGAGCCAGGTGTTCCCGCCGGCGGCACCCGCTGGGATGGAGGACAAGATCGCGACCGATGTCGTCTCCGGCACCGGGCGCCACACGTGCGCGCGCGCCGACGGCGCGTTCATGTGCTGGGGCGACAACAGCACGGGCCAGCTCGGCCTCGGCTTCGTCACCGACAACGAGCCGGCGTGGGTCATCCCCGAGCCGCCGTCGGGTACCTGGAAGGCGATCTCGCCCGGCACCACCCATACGTGCGGCCTCGCCGGTGACAGGCCGTATTGTTGGGGCGACAACTTCAGCGGCCAGCTCGGCGTCGCCGGGGCGAGCACCGACTCTGCCGTCCCGGTCGGGCTGACGGGCGTCAAGGCGATCGACGCCGGCAGCGTCCACACCTGCGGGTACGTCTCGCCGACCGAAATCTGGTGCTGGGGCACCAACTCGTTCGGGCAGCTCGGCAACGGTCAGACGAGCAGCCTGCCCAACCTTCCCGTGCAGGCGAGCTTGCCATGACCAGCTCTCGACGATTCGCCCTCACTGGAGCGACGAGCGGCGTCGGGCTGCGTCTCGCCGAGATCGCGGTCGCCGCAGGCCACCGCGTCGTCGGCCTCGTCCGCGATCCCGAGAAGGCCGAAGCAAAGAAGCTCGCGGCCCTGGGGGTCTCGCTCGTGCGGGGCGATCTCGACGACAAGGACGCGCTCGCGACGCTCGCCCGCGGCGCCGACGCGGTGCTCCACCTGGCGGCCCACGTCGGCGACTGGGGCCCGATGGAGCAGTTCGTGCGGGTCAACGT
>CALKVR010000259.1 GCA_938004815.1 uncultured Polyangiaceae bacterium
GTGTAGGTCTTGACGCTGATGCGGTTCGCGTCGGGCTTGCCATCGGGCAATGCCTGGCCCGCGTTGACGAGGAGGTTGACGAAGACCTGCGTGAGCTGCGTCTCGTCGGCCTCGACCAGCGGCGTGGTGCCGTAGTCCTTTGCGATCTTCGCGCGGTGCTTGAGCACGTTGCCCGTCATTTTGAGGGCGCTCTCGACCACCTCGGCGAGCTCGATCATCGCGAGCGGCGCCACCTCGCTGCGACCGAACTTGCGAAGCTCGTGCGCCAACCGGCGAACGCGGTCGGCGCCCAGGTTCGCCTCCTGCAGCGCCTCCTGGATCTCGAGGAGCCCCGAGCTGACGTGTCGCGTCGCGCCGGGCGCGGGCATCTCATCGAGGAGGTCGAGCGTCTGCAGCGCCGTCTGGATGCCCTCGAGGCCGAACCCCACGTTCGCCACGACGTACGAGAGGGGGTTGTTGATCTCGTGCGCCATCCCCGCCGCCAGCGTGCCGAGCGAGGCGAGGCGCTCGAGGTGGAGGAGCCGCGCCTCGAGCCGCCGGAGCTCGGTCACGTCCCGGAGAGCGATCGCGTCACCCTCGCGCTGCCGCGCCACGAAGAGGAACGTGGAGAGCGCGTCCTCGGCCACCCGCGGCAGGCCGAGGCCCGCGCGATCGATGAGGGGGAGCACCTCGGCGATCGGCCGTCCCGCGGCCGCTTCGCGCGTGACGCCGAACACGCGCTCGGCCACCGGGTTCATGAAGGTGATGCGCTGCTTGGTGTCGAGGGCGAGCACCACCTCACCGCGGCGCGGCACCGTGGCCGAGAACCACCGATCGCGCGTGCCGGCGCCCGCGCCTTCGGCCGGCGGGCCGCCGGACCCCGAACCTTGATCACCCGCACCCTGCCCCATCGGACGGTCGAGCTTACGCGATCTCAGCCCGCGTCGCTGAGCCCGAGCGCAGCGTGGTCCCAGTAGGTGACGGCGCCGTCGTGCCAGGCGACGAATCTGACGGAACCGTCTTGCGAAACGATCACCGCCAGTGCACCGTGGAAACGGTTGCACAGCCGGTACGCCGAGCGGTGGCGCGTGCCCACGCGGTCGACGATCTCTTCTTCCCAGCGCGTCCCCTCGAGATCGAGGCTGCGCCTGACGGTCGTGACTGGCTCCAGATCGCCCCCGATCTCACCCCCGAACCCCAGGATCTCGAAGCGCTTGTCGAGGACGACGGCCCCGTCGACCTGGGCGAGCGAGGCGATCAGCTGGGCCAGCTCGAAGAGCGCGTCGTCGTCGTCGCGGATGACGGACGGCAGCGCGCGCAGATAGTGGTCGGGCCCGGCGATCTCTCCGGGGGCCGCCGTGCGCGCGACGGCGCGCAGCATCGGGACGAGGAGCTGGCGGAACCGACCGCGCGACGGCCCCTCGGCGATCGGATACTTGAGGCGGACGTACCGCTCGTCGACGAGGCGGGCGCACTCCGGGGGCAAGACGAGCAGCGTCCCGCCGTGGTGCGCCCCTCGAACGATGGCGATCGCACGCCGGATCAGCTGCTGCCCGATGAGGCGCGTCACGTCGGGATCGACCGCGGGCGCGTCGGGCTCGCTGGCGTAGAGCTGCGCGACCTCGACGCGCGCGTCCTCGAACCGAGCCGGCAGCCAGCGCGAGCTGAACACGTCGACGCGGGAGTCGCCGATCGCGCCCTGGCGCAGCTCCGCGACCGGGCGGTCGCCCCACGAGAGCGCCACGTGACCCGGGCGCGCGACGCGCAGCACGACCCCAGGCGGCAACGCCTGTTCGGGCGCGCGCACCCCGGGCGCCGTCTGGAGCCAGCGCGGGCCGGTGTGAACGAGCCCCCAGATCATGGGGCGCCCGCCCTCGAACGTGACGCCCATGAGCGCGCGCTCGTAGCTCGCCGCTTGCGAGAGCCGCCGGAGCTCCTGCTCGTCGAACGGCCGCGGCGTCTTGAAGCTCAGGGTGTGCATGCCCCCGCGAGCGTGCCCCGCCATCTTCTCGGCGTCGCAGAGCAGGAGCCGGAACACGACCGGACGGTCCTCGTCGCGCAGGAACGACGCGTGGAACGCGGTCTCGACGACCTCGGCGAGCCGAGCCTCGTCGGGGGCGGCGCCCTCGGGCCAGCGGCGCGCGGCGAACAGCACGAGATCACGCGGGTAGGCGTGCGCGGTCATGACGACCCCCGCATCTTACCCGACGCGGCCAGGCCTCACTCGGCCGAGCGCCACCGAACCTCGACGAACGCGTTGCCGCCGAAGAGGGTGGCCGCCGAGTCTTGCCCGATGCCATCGCTGTTCGCGGGCAAGAGCGCGTCGAGCACCGGCCGGACCCCGAACGCGAACGCGACGCCCTCGGACCGCACCACGTCGACCGATACGAGGGCGGCGAGCCCCGCGGTGTACGCACCGAACTGACTCGGCGTGGTGACGCGATCGATGTCGATGTAGCCGATGCGCGGCTGAAACCCGACCCGCACGATGCCGATCGGCCAAGCGGCGTAGAAGCCCATCACGCCGTGGAGGGTCGTGAAGCCGCCCTCGGTGACCCCGCCGAAGAACGACGCCGCGAGCGAGAACGACCCGAACGGCGAGTCGACGCCGACCCCCAGCTCGCCCTCGCCGCCAGCCATGAGGTTGCCGAAGAGGTTGCGCACGGTGCCGCCCGCCGCGAAGCGCGTCATCAGGTGGGTCGCCCGCGGCACCGGGTCGTCGATGGTCTCGGCGTCCTCCATCGGGCCCCAGCGCGGGGGGACGGTGCGGCCGACGAATGGCTGCGGGCCCGGCGGCGCCACCGGCGCTACGGGCGCCACCGGCAGCGGGGGAGCCGGCTCGGCCGCGACGACCGGCGGCGGCGGCTCGGGGGGCGGGGCGGGCTCCGCGTCGTCTTCGACCCACGGCGGTGGCTCGTCGCCCGGGACGGGGTCGGGCTCGCCCTGCGCGGCCGCGGTGCCGGCGAGGGCGAGCGCCGCCAAGAAAGCCAAGCCACCGGTCGCCGCGCTCAGTCGCACAGCCAGTCCGCCCGGTAGAGCTCACCGATGTCCGGCCCACCACCCTCGGCGGCCTCGACCACCCGCGCATCGAGGCGCTCGCACACGCGCCGGGCGACGATGTCGTCGCAGCTCGCCGCACGGATGCAGTCGCTCTCCTCTTCTGCCACCGCGGTCGCCTCACGGCGCCGGCTGCACCCGCCCTCTTGCGTGCAGTCCATCGACGTGATGTCGAAGTCCGGGCAGCACGCCTGCAAGTGGACGGCCGCCTGCTCGCAAGCGAGCTCGCCCTTGTCGAGCCCGAAGCCGAGCAGCGAAAGGCTCACGGCCGTGAGCACGCCGAGGGCGCGGAGCGGGAGCGGTAGGGAGGCGAGCCTCATGCGGAGCAACGATGGGAGACGCAGGCTGAGTGGGGCCCGTCGGCCCGCGACATTTGGCTTTCTGCGGCGGTGATCACTCGGCGTACATGGCCTCGATCTGGGAGGCGTAGCGCTCGCTCACGACCTTGCGCTTCACCTTCAAGGTCGGGGTGAGCTCGCCCGCGTCGATCGAGAACGGCGCGGGGAGGATGGTGAACTTCTTGACCGTCTCGACGCGAGCCAGCTCTTGGTTCACCTCGTCGACGGCTCGCTGGACCTCGGCCTTCACCTCTGCCGACGCGGTGACCTCGGCAGCGGGGAGCCCGCGCTTGTCGGCGAACGCGGAGGCCGCCTCGGGGTCGAGCGTGACGAGCGCGGTGAGGAACTTGCGGCGATCACCGATCACCACCGCCTCCGAGATGAGCGGGTGGTTCTTGAGGGCGGCCTCGATGTTCTTGGGAGCGATGTTCTTGCCACCGGCGGTGATGATGATCTCTTTCTTGCGACCGGTGATCGACAGGAACCCGTCGGCGTCGAACGACCCCAGATCGCCCGAGCACAGCCAGCCGTCCTTGAGCGTCTCGGCCGTCGCCTCGGGCTCTTTCAGGTAGCCCAAGAACACGTTGGGCCCGCGAACGAGGATCTCGCCGTCGTCCGCGATCTTGACCTCGACCCCCTCCACCGCCGGCCCGACCGTGCCGAATTTCACCTTGCCCGGGCGGTTGAAGCTCGTGGGCCCGCAGTCCTCGGACTGGCCGTACACCTCGAGCACGACGATATCGAGCGAGGCAAAGAACTCGAGGACCTCGCGCGCGATCGGAGCGGCCCCGCTCACCGCGAACCGGGCGCGGCCGAGGCCGATCGCCGGCTTCAGCTTGGAGAAGACGAGCTTGTCGGCGAGCTTGTACTCGACGGCGAGGACGCCGCTCGGCTCCTCGCCGCGGCAACGCAGCTCCGAGACGCTGCTGCCGACGCGCCGCGCCCAGCCGACGAGGCGCTTCTTCACCCCGGTGGCGGCGCCGAGCTTGGCGTTGATGCCGGCGTAGAATTTCTCCCAGATGCGCGGAACCCCGAAGAACACCGTCGGCTGGACCTCTCTCAGGTTGTCCGGCACCTTCTCCAGGCTCTCGGCGAAGTAGACGCTGCTGCCCCAAGACGGCGGGCCGTGCACCGAGAACATCTGCTCGGCGATGTGGGATAGAGGCAGATACGAGAGCGAGCAGTCGGTCGGGCGGGCGTCGGCGAGCTTGCCCGCGAGCTTGGCGGTGAACGCCAGGTTCTCGTGGCTGAGCATCACGCCCTTGGGCGGGCCCGTGGTTCCCGACGTGTAGATGAGCGTCGCGAGGCCCTTCGGCTCGAGGGCGTGGACGCGCTCGAGGAGCCGCTCCTCGCTGACCGCGTCGCCGAGCGCCAGAAACTCGTCCCAGCCGAGCGCCGCCGGGTGATCGGGCTTCGCCGCGTTTCGCATCATCACCACTCTCCGAACGGCCGGCAGGCGCTCGAGCTCGCGCTCGACCTTGGCCCATTGCTCGGCGTTCTCGACCAAGACGACCTTCGACGCCGCGTGGCCCACGATGTAGGCAACCTCGCTCGACGACGAGGTCGTGTAG
>CALKVR010000260.1 GCA_938004815.1 uncultured Polyangiaceae bacterium
CCGCCGCGACGATCGCGCCGGGGTCGACGTAGCGCTCGGAGACACGGCCCGCGAACGGCGCTCGCACGACGCTCTCGACGACGCGCTTCTCGAGGAGGCTCACGCGCGCGCGCGCCTCGACCCCGCTCGCCGACGCGCTCTCGACGGCGGCGGTCAGCGCGGCGGCGCGCGCGCGGACGGTGTCGAGCTCTTGGGCAGGGATGAGCTGCTCCTTGACGAGCCGCTCGGCGCGCGCGAGGTCGGCGCTCGCCGCGTCGCGCTCGACCTGGGCGCGCCGCTCCTCGGCCGCGGCCGCCTTGGCCTGCGCGCGGGCCTGCGCGATCTGCTCGCGCGCGTCGACCGGATCGAGCTCCGCGACCACGTCGTCGGCGGCGACGGTGTCGCCGACGCGCACGCTGACCGAGACGAGGCGTCCGGCGTAGAACGACGAGACGTCTGCGGCGTCCGCGCTCAGCTCACCCGGGTATCGACCGCGTTCGACCACGGTATCGCGCGTGACGGCCGCGACCGCGACGGGAGCCGCCTTGGACTTGTCACCGCCCTTGGACCCTGCGCCGTCACCCGGTGAGAAGGCGAACGACGTCGCGACGGCGGCGGCGGTCGCGCCGAGCACAGCCCAAGCGATCCAACGCCGCGAAGGCTTGGAATCGTGGATGGGAACGGAGCTTTGGTCGGTCATGCGCGACTCGGCCTCGGCGCCGCGACGGCCCGCGCGCGCGCCCGGGAGCGCCGCACCGGCTCTGGTCCTCGGGGGCCGAGCGCCTGATGAAGCCGATTCTGGAGCGCCCGGCGTGTTTCGTCCAGACCGGCGTCGTTTCGCTGGGCTCGGCCGCGCGGTGGGCGCGCGCGCTCGGCTAGTGCCGCGTTCGCGAAGTTCGCATTGGTATGGAAACCGGCCCCTCGCTGACGCTCGCAAGTGAAGGGCCGGTTTCCACACCAACGCTCGGCCGCACTTCCGCTCACCGTCACCTCTGTTCTCGGTACATCGTCTTACGCGAAGAAACTTCGCGGACGATGTACTAGGCGCCGGGCCCTGCGAGCTTGAGCTTGTTCTTCGCCATCTTGGCGACCTTGGTGCGGCCGCCGCGCTCGGCCACGACGCCGAGCAGCTCTTCACCGAGCGGCTGCCGGCGCTCGGTGAAGTGAAACCCCACGTAGTAGAGGTCGTCGAGCTCGAGCGACTTGTCCTTTTTCAGGGCGGCAAAGACGTCGAACCCGCTGTCGAGCAGCTTGCCGAAGCGCACGAGCGCCTCGTCACCCGCGCGGGCGCTCGCGGCGGTGTCCTTGGTGCTGCGGTGTAGATCGAGCACGGCGAGCGAGTACCGATCGTCGTCGGTGGCCTTGTCGGTCTTACAGAGCAGGCTCAGCACCGCGTGCGCCTTCTCGGGGTTCTTGCCGCCCTTCTTCGCCTTGGTCGCGATGTCGCGCAGGCCCTCTGCGACGGCGGCGGGGTCGGCCTCACGGGCGATGTCGAGGTGAGCTTCGAAGCCGCGGTCGAGCTCTTTGACCTTGCTGAGCGCGAGCTCGACCAGCTGTTTTCTGACCGCGGGGCCGATCTTCTTTGCGTTGGGACGCAGCACGGTTCGGATCGCCCAGGCGCGGTCGGCGCTCTCGGCCTCGAGGAGCGCCTTGGCCAGCGCGCCGGTCGCGTCGTCTCGAGGGCCGAGGCCCTTGGCGGCCGCCTCGGCGACGCGCTTGTCACGGTGCGAGAGCGCCCGCACGAGCACGTTCGTGGCCTCGGGGCCCTTTTGTCGTGCGACGAGCTCGATGGCGAAGATGGCGCGATCGGTCTCGGGGTGGTTGGCGAGCGGCGCGAGCTTTTTCACCGCGTCGCCCGAGAGCGTCAGGCTGCCGAGCGTGTGCAGCGCGGCCTGCGAGAGCGTGCGGTCGTTCGCGTTGGCGCAGAGGGCGAGCGCCTCCACCGCGTCGGCGGTGGGCTCCTTCATGCAGAAGCGCAAGGCGAGCAGCGCCTCCATCCGGACGGCCGGCGCCGTCTTCGGCTCGCGGGCGCGCTCGGCGAGGAGCGGCACGGCGCGCTCGTCCTCGAGGAAACCGAGCAGCTTGAGGGTCGCCGCGACCGCGGTCTCGGCGCCGTCTTTTTTCTCGAGCGACTCGAGGAACTTCAGGGTCGCGGTTGCGTACGTCTTCTTTTCGCGCGTCTCTGCACCCTTGACGTGCGCGCGCACGGCGAGGGCGGCGGCCTTGGCGGCCTCGGCGTCGCTCGACGTCAGACCCTTGAGCAGCGCGCCGAAGGCGTCTTTGCCCCCGATCTCGGCCAGCACGTTGTCGAGCGCGCGCCGCTCCTCGGGGGTCGCGCCGGCCATGCGGTCCTTGACGATCGGGAGCGCGTCCTCACCGACGCTGGCCACGGCGCGGCTCGGCGCCTCGCGCACCTCGGCCGCGTGCGAGGTGAGGAGCGGGAGGATCGCGCCCAGTGACTTCTTGGCGCCGATGCGCGCGAGCGCGTCGAGGGCGTGTCGCTGGAGGACGGGCACCCCCGACCCGAGGAGCTTGACGAGGCCCGCGACGACCTCGGGGCCCTTGGCCGAGAGCTCACCGAGGACGATTGCGGCCGCGACCTTGCGCTCGAGCGCCTCGTGGTCGAGGAGCTGCACGATTTTGTCGATCTCTTTCACGAACCCTCCCGCGTCGCCCGTGCTCGCATGACCGCCAGATCACTCGGGCGCTGCTTCTTCTTCGACGCGCTCGTACTGGACCTCGGCGCCGCCAGGGAGCTCGCACTCGAGGTCGCCCTCGACGAGGTTGCACTCGAAGTCGTCGTACTCGCCGAACGCCTTGCACTTGCCGACGAAGTCGCCCTCGAACTCGTACACGTCGCCGCCCCTGTCGGTGACCTCGAACGCGAACGTGCAGAGGCGGCAGCCGTCGGTCGAGCCCTCGGGACAGAGGTAGACACGCCCCTCGCCCTCGTAGTCGGCCTCGGAGCTCTCTTCGATGACGAGGAGGACCTTCTCGTTGTCGGCCTCCCACCGGCCGAGGAGCGGATCCTGACAGCCGAGCAAGAGCAGCCCGAAGGCAGCGAGGAGGGGGTGCTTCACGGAGGGCCTCGTCAGGGGATATCGAACGACTCGCATCGAATCAAGGCGATTTGGCCTCACGGGAAAACTATGAAGCCGACGGCGCTGATGACCATGTTGAGCACGATGACGGCCAGCGACGAGTTGACGACGGCGCGCGTGGTCGCCCAGCCGACGCCCTCGGACCCGCCGTGGGTGGTGAGCCCGGAGTGGGCGGAGACGATGGGGATGGCCGCCCCGTAGGCGACGCACTTGGCGAGGCCGACCGAGAGATCGCCGATGTCGACGAGAGCCAGGTTGAAAAACGTCCGGGGCTGGAGGTCGAACATCGCCCAGCCCGTGAGGAGGCCCGACAGGGTGGCGATGCCGGCGGCCCAGACGATGAGCATCGTCGTCATGACGACGCTCGCGATGAAGCGCGGCTTCACGAGGTAGTCGATCGGGTCGGCCGCGCTCATCTTCAGCGCGTCGACCTGCTCGGTCACGACCATCGACCCGACCTCGGCCGCGATGCCGGCGCCGACGCGCGTCGCGAGCATGAGCGAGCCGATCGACGCCGCGAGATCGCGCACGAGGAGCTCGAGGAACGTGGCGCCGAGCATCGACAGATCCGGCAGCACCCGCAGCGTCTGCACGCCCGCCTGGTAGACCAGGCTCATCCCCAAGAACCCCATCACGACCGTGAGGAAGAACAGGCTCTTGTTGCCGATCTCGTACATCTGCCGGACGACCGCGCCCGGCTCGGTGCGCCCGAACCAGCAGTAGTAGAGCGTCCGAACGAAGATCGAGTAGAGCTCGACGCCCGTTCGAAACAGGCTGATGCCGCCGAAGCCGATCTGCGCCACGAGGCCGCGATCGCGCTGCCTTGCCGCCAAGCTGTCGGGCGGCTGCTCCGTCGCGGGGGGCGCGGGCGCCGTGCTCATCGAGAAAGTACCCAACAGGCGACAGGCGATTGAGAATTCACAAGTCGGCACCGCGTTGCCGCCGAGCTTCTGAACCCTTTCAGCTGCCATCCGCACGCGCGAGGAGCGTCAGCACCG
>CALKVR010000261.1 GCA_938004815.1 uncultured Polyangiaceae bacterium
GTCAGCAACTGCCCGTCGACGATCGTGACCGCGAACAGCTCGCCCTGGGTGGTGAACCCGTACACGCTGCCGGCCCAGAAGGCCGCGCCGAAGACGCGATCATAGCCGAGGTTCGGGTACGTCGTCACGATGACCCCGGTCGCCGGATCGATCGAGACGAGGCAGTCGTTGCACTGGCCGGAGCCGCCGGGCGCGTCCTTGATCGTCAGGTAGGTCGGGCCGTCCTTGACCGAGACGATGTCGCCGCTAGAGACGAAGTTGTTGCTCCACGGGTCGCCGATATTCTGAATCGCCCCCGTCATCGGGTCGATGCGCACGTACTGGTCGTCGACGTACCCGACCAGGGCCTCGACGTCGGGGTCGAGCGTGTTCGCGGGCACGAACGACAGCGAGTTGGGGTAGTCGCCCATCGCGATGAGGGTGCAGACGGCGGTCGCGCGATCGACGCTGTAGAGACCGACCGGCGTGGTCGCGTAGATGTTCGAGTCTTCATCGAGCGCGATGTCCTCGACGTCCTGGCAGCCGGAGAAATTGCCGACGATGCCGACTGCCTTCGTGTCGGGGTTCAGCTTGTAGAGCGTCGTCTTGGATTGGCCGAACACCTCCGAGAGCCCGGGCGAGCCGCCGCCCATCGACGACGCCGTCGTGAACGAGCCGCCCTGCCCGTCTCCGCTGCTCGACGAAGCGGCGCCGCCGCTCCCGGTGGGCTCGCCGCCCCCGACCGCGTCATCCGATCCTTCGGCACAAGCTGCGACGACCACCAGGATCGACGTCACCAGAGAGAAGCGCGAAGTAAGCATCGAAGTGAAGTCTCGCATCGTGAATCGCCTGTCGCCTGTCGCCTGTTGGGTATTCGCGCGCGTCAGCGCGCGTCACCCACGGCGCATCTCCATTTTTCGCTGCACCGCGCCGCTCTTCATCAGCATGTCGAAGGCCTCTTTCTCGAGCAGCGGGTGCACGCCGCGCGACGCGACGCCCATGGGGTTTTTCTTCTTCGTGATGAAGCCGGTCAAGAACTGGACGTTCACCGCCTTGAGCTGGCGGAGCGCGTTCTTCATCTGCTTCGTGTCGTTCGCCCACGCGTAGGCGAACGCGCGAGCTCTCAAGAGCTGCGGCTTCATGTCGGTGAACGCGGCGTCTTCCGGGTCGAGCTTCTCGAGGAGCTCGACCGCGCGCCGGGCTTGCCCGCCGCGCGCGAAAGCCTCACCGATGATCGCGGTCAACGTGGCGCGAGACCGAGGCTCTTGGTGGCGCGACAGATCGATCGGGTCGACCAGCGACTTCGCCTCGTCGGTCTCGCCGAGGATCAGGTGGATCATCGCGCGCTGAGCGCGCGCCTCGTCGGCTACGTGCGCCATCACCTTGGCGAGGTTGATCTGCTCCAGGGTCTTGAGGGCGGCGCGCGGGTCTTCCTGCATCTCGAGCTGGGCGCGAGCGAAGACGGCGGCGGCGTCGTCTTTCTTGAAGCCGCTCTCGAGCTTCTGGAGCGCCTCTTTCCGGCCCTCGGGCGTATCGGCGCCCTTCAGGATGTCGACCACGGCCCGCGACTTCTTGGCGTAGCGGAGCGCCCAGACGAGCACGCCCAGGAGCCCGAGCGTGATCACGCCCATCACCGCCTTGGCGATCCAGTGGGGGATGAAGAAGGCGATCACCCAGCCGACGAGGACCGGGATACCGAGCCGCAGGCCCAGCTTTTTCAGGTTCTCGGGGCTGAGCGGGTCCGGGACGGACTGCTTCTTGCGGGCGTCGGCGAGGACGTCTTCTCGCTCCTTCGCCTTGGCCGCTGCGCTCGTCTTTTTGGGCTTGCCGCTCACGTCTGCTCCAGCGCGGCGAAGGCACTCTCACCGCGCCGCGGGCCCTCTTAGCACGCCCCCTTCAAGG
>CALKVR010000262.1 GCA_938004815.1 uncultured Polyangiaceae bacterium
CACCTACACCACGTACGCGTACGACCCGCTCACCCTCCGCCTCACCCACCTCATCACCGAGCGCACCGCCAGCCCTGCCAAGACCCTCCAAGACCTCTCGTACACCTACGATCCGGTCGGCAACATCATCGAGATCACCGACGCCGCCGACCAGGACGTCTTCTACAATGACAATATCGTCAACGCCGACCAAGCGTTCGAATACGACGCCATCTATCGCCTAGTTCGAGCAGACGGTCGCGAGCACACATCGCTCGGCCTCGACGTCATCGTCGGCACCGACGGCGCGCCGCTCCGCAACCTCCCCGACCCCAACAGCCCCGCCGCCGTCCGCCGCTACTTCGAAGAGTACGAGTACGACGACGCCGGCAACATCACCGCGCTCTACCACGAGGCCACAGGCTCGCCCGCCGACACCTGGACCCGGACATACACCTACCCGACCGGCACCACCACCAGCCGCCGCCTCAGCTCCGTCTCCAGCGGCGGGACCTTCAGCCACGACGCCCACGGCAACATGACCGTGATGCCGCACCTGTCGGCGATCACCTATTCGCCGTTCGACCAGATGAGCCACGCCGACCTCGGCGGGGGCGGCGACGCGTACTACGTCTACGACAGCAGCGGCCAGCGCGTCCGCAAGGTCGTCGACACCGGCTCGAACCTCATCAAAGAGCGCATCTACCTCGGCGGGTACGAGATCTACCGCGAGATCGTCTCCAGCGCGGTCGACCAGGAGCGCACCACCCTCCACGTCATGGACGGCGTCCGCAGGATCGCCATGGTCGAGACCAAGACCATCGACGACGGCGACGATGTCGACCCGCTCGAGGATCTGTTCCGGTTTCAGTACACGAACCACCTCGGCAGCGCGCACCTCGAGTGCGATGAGAGCGGTGCCGTGATCAGCTTCGAGGAGCTCCACCCTTATGGCAGCAGTGCGTACAGGAGCGTGGCGTCGGGGGTGGAGGTCTCGGCGCGGCGGTACCGCTACACGGGCAAGGAGCGCGACGAAGAGACTGGCCTTGACTACTTCGGCGCGCGATTTTACGCGCCGTGGCTCGGGAGGTGGACCACGGCGGACCCACTGGGGTTGCAGGCGGGGTTGAACCTGTATCTGTACGGGCGGGCGTCACCGGTGGTGATGGTGGACCCGAATGGGATGGATTCCATCGAAGTCAACGTCCAGAAGAGCGTCGAGAGCTTTCGTCGATCCGTCGAATCCAAGAAGGAAGCCCAGTCCGCTGAGCGAAAGTCCCCCGAGAGCAGTCTCCCCGGGGATGTACGTGAAACACTTGGCCGCGAGAAGAGGAGCGGAGCCAGAACGACGATACTTGATCGAAAGCAGGGCGAACTCGACCGCGCGGCTATCGCCGCGTACGAGCGATTTCAACGCAGCTACCCGCATCTGGACCCAGATAATCCTCAAGCCGATCGGTACAACTACTTTCTGCGTCGAGCACCGTCCGACAGCTTCGAAGACGTCAACGTCGGGCAGATCCGGCGCGGGTTCGCTTTGACGCACGAGGCGCCGACAGTCACCTCGATTCTTGGTGCGGTGACAGACCTCCTGCTCCCGAGTGCAGGCGCGGGGGTGGCGGGAACGACGGGTAAGCTCGCAGCCGCTGCGAGTGGCAGCCAGCAGGCGGGCTTCCTCCAGGGCTCCGTGGGACGGCTCATCGCTAGCCCGATGTTCATCGTGCTCGGTGCAGGCGGAGGCGCGACGGGGGCCGTCGCGAAGCGTCCCGGAGACGTCGCGAGGGCGTTGTCCAAGAGTCTACCGGACAGCGTAAAGAAGTTCGGCGAGTGCATCAGCTACGCGGAGCAGCTCTCCAGCGGCCTCCAAGAGGCGAAGATTGCGCATACGGTGATCCGTCTCGAGCGGCGCGGCGCGACGATAGGCGATATCCGAGGGACGGGTACGCTCGTTGGCACGCAGGTTCACGAGGCCGTTCGGGTCGGGAACACAGTGTTCGACAATCTGAATCCAAAGGGAATCCCATACGGTGTTTGGCGTGACTCACTGCGGTTCTTTGATCAGCTCGATAGCAGGATTCCCGCCCGCTTTTTCACGACACAGAAACGCTAGACAGGCCGGTTCACTATGACTCATCAGAATCCGCTCTCGCACTTCCTCGCGGTTTGCAGCAAGCCGGGCATGTTTCTTTCGAGCCAGCGGTATGAGGCCGTATGTGCCTACCTGATCGGCTACGACTCGGCGGCCGCTGGAGGCGTACTTCGGGGCTTTCGAGAATATGTGCTCTTTCGGCACTTTGACGCTTGGAAGAATCTGCCGTGGTGGTTGCTAATCAGATGCGCTGCCGTTCCCGAAGCGGATCTCGCGGCTCCCGTTGAGGGACGTGACGACGCCCTGCTCCGAGCACGGCTGGCGGAGGAGCTCAGGGAGTTCTCTTCGATAGTCGAGGCCGGAGGCCTCGAGAAGATCTATTGGGAGTACAGCCATTGGCTTTCCGCGCGCTCGGATTCGGAGGCAAGACGCCTGTTCAAGAGTCTCACGAGCGAGTAGCGGCGCGCGAGAGATCGCCTGCGTGGAGCCGCAGCAAGAGCGATATGCAGACGACATCAGCTTCCCATTCCAGAGCAGCAGAGAGCACACCCGGCGGTGCGTGCTCTCTGCTGCCGTGTCTGGAATGGGAGCTCGCACGCTACCAACCCTGCACTGTGGACGCGCCGGTGCCCTCGCGCCGGGGCCCGCGGCGCGCATTGATTCCGAGACTGACGCGATCAAGTAGCTTCGCGGACCAGGTCGGCTCAACCGGCCAGGGCCGCTCGCACGAGATCGACGGCACGGTCGAGCTCTTGCCGCACGAGCTGGTCTGGCAGCCGGAGCACCCGCCACCCC
>CALKVR010000263.1 GCA_938004815.1 uncultured Polyangiaceae bacterium
CATGATGCCGAGGACGGGCGTCGTCAGAAAGAACGCGACCGCGTTGTGCCCGTACCACCACTGCACCAGGGCATCCTGGGCGCCCCCGAAGATCGAGTAGCTCTTGGCCGCCGCGATGGGGATCGCGAGGCTGTTGACGATGTGCAGCACCGCTACGGTGACGATGGTCGCGATGTAGAACCAGATGGCGACGTAGAGGTGTCGCTCGGTTCGCCGCGCCAGCGTCCAGAAGAAGTTGATCGCAAAGACCACCCACACGACCGCGATCGCGATATCGATGGGCCACTCGAGCTCCGCGTACTCCTTGCCTTGGGTAAGGCCGAGCGGGAGGGTGACGGCGGCGGCGACGATGATGCCTTGCCAGCCCCAGAAGTGGATCTTGGAGAGGAGGGGCGATGGCGTGCGCGCCTTTACCAGGCGCTGCGTCGAGTAGTAGATGCCCGCGAAGATCATGTTCCCGACGAACGCGAAGATGGCCGCGTTCGTGTGCAACGGGCGGAGGCGGCCGTAGGCCAGCATCGAGTGGACGTTGGCTCCGGGCCAAGCCATCTGGAGCGCGGCGATGGCGCCGACGAGCATGGCGACGAGGGCCCAGACGACGGACGCGCCGAGGAACCAGCGGCTGGGGCCATCGTCATATTCGATGCGGGTGCGGGTCGGTGCCGCGGGTTCGGTCGTCGTCGGCATGGTCGTGGCGCTCATCGCTTTGCCTCCGAAGCACGGGTCGTGCCGCCTTGCTCTTCGCCCTCGAGCGGCAGCAACGCCAGGCGATTGGCGTGCTCGTGATCGCGCTGCTTGATGGAGTATGCGAACAGGATGAGTGAGCCGACCACGAGCAGCAGGCTCACGAAGATCTGGAGAGCGACGACTTCCACGGTGCGTCCTTTCGTCCGAGCGAATGGAGAACGAGACCAATCGAGGTGAGAGAAGAGAGCGGCATGAGGACCGCGCACAAGAGCGGGCTCATGAGCCCGGCCCACGCCAGGCCTACCGCGCCGACGTTGTAGAGCGCGGCGAACGTGAGGTTTCGACGGAGCGACGTGCGCAGGGCGCTCGCGCCCGAGAGCGCCGATCGAACTGCGGCAAGGCCTGCGCCGAGGAGATAGAAATCGGTGCGCGCGGCGAGAAATGTGCGCCCCGCGCCAGGGGTGCCCGAGCACGTGGCGGTTCGTACCGCCAGGCTGTCGTTCAGGCCGTCACCGATCATGAGGGTGTCGCCGTGATCGATCGATTGGATGAACGCGGCCTTCTGCTCGGGGGTCCGCTCGGCCAGCACGTGGTCGCGGGGGATGCCGACCCGGCTTGCCAGCTCGGCGGCGCGGTCCGCGCGGTCGCCGGTGAGCATCCACACCCCGTAGCCCTGGCCCTTCAGCCATTCGACGTCGGCCTGTGCCTCCGGCCGAAGCTCCTCGAGCGTCTCGACCGCGAACAGCGCCGCGCCGTCGACGCTGAAGGCAATGTCTCCCGAGGCGTCGCCGGCGACGGCCCACGTTGGGGCGCCCAGGCGATAGAGACGGCCCCGGTGCGTGAGCGAGAGGCCTAGGCCGCGGTGCTCCTGCACCGAGAGGCCGGCGTCGAAGCGCTGAGCGGCCACCGGAACCGCAGCCCGGACAGCGGCGGCCTTGGGGTGGCTGCTCCGCGCGGCCAGGTTGAAGAGGACTCGGGCGGTCTCGGGGTCGAGCGAGGTAACGGCGCGTTCGTCCGCGAGCTCGAGGGCGCCGGTCGTCAGGGTCCCCGTCTTGTCGAACACGACCGTCCGAACCGCGCGCGCGCGTTCGAGGAAGCTCGCGCTGCGGACGAGGAGGCCCCGCTTTCGCAGCCCGGCGAGCACGAGCTCGTTGGCGATCGGCGTCGCGATACCGAACGCGCACGGGCACGTCACGACCAGGACGCCGACCGCAACGCCGACGGCGACCTGAGCGTCTCCGGAGAAGAGCAGCCAGCCGCCCGCTCCGAGGACGGCTGCCGCGACGACCAATCCGACCCAGACCCGAGAGAGGCGCGCCTCGAAGGGCGTCGCGGCGTCGCCATAGCGGTCGACGGCGCGTGGGACGCGCAGGAGGTCGAGCAACCCGGAGGCGTCGAGCGTGGAGGTCGCCTCGACCTCGATCGCGGTGGTGCCACCATTGGCGGCGCCCGCCACGATGGCGTCGCCGCGCGCGACCGGGCGGGGCTCGGCCTCGCCGGTGATCCAGTCGAGGGAGATTGTGCCTTCGCTCGCGGTGAGACGGGCGGTCGTGGTGATGACGTCACCCGGGGCGATCAAGAGGCGGTCACCAGGCTCGATCGCGCTGGCCGATGCGATCTCGACCCGACTCTCGCCGTCCGTGCCCGTGACGATCTTGCGCACGAGCAGCGTCGACGGCCCCGCGTCCTCGAGGAGCTGAGCGCGGTTCTTCTCGAGCACCCGCTCGCGCAAGAAGCGGCCGACCAACATCAGCGCGATGAAGATCGTCAGCGTGTCGAAGTAGGCGTAAGCCCCGCCGCTCGTGAAGAGCGAGACGGTGGAGCCGGCGTAGCCGAGGATGATCCCGAGCGCGATCGGGAGGTCGAGGTGCAGCATCCCGCGGCGCAGCGCCTGCCACGCGCTGCGGATGAACACCGTGCCCCCCACCGCCAGTGACGCGAGCGCGAGGCCGAAGGTGAGGTAGTGAAACAGAGCGACGAGCGGGCCCGACTCGAGACCGGCGTACAGGCTGATCGCGAAGATCATCGCGTTCATCGCGAGCGCGATGCAGATACCCATCCGCAAGACGAGGCCGTTCGAGGTAAGCTCGGTCTTTCGCGCCGGACCCATGCGGTAGCCGATCGCGGCGGCGTCTTCGACGAGCCGAGCGAGCGGGAAGTCAGGCGTCACCCAGAGCTCGGCCGAGCCTCGCGCCGGGTTGACGACGATGCGGCCGTCGGCGCCGGTGCGGCGAAACAGCTCTTCGAGGAGCCAGACACAGCCGGCGCAGTGCATCCCCTCGACATCGACGGCGACGAGCGAGAGGCCGCTGCGCCCGCGAAGATCCGCCTCGACGAGCGTGACCCACTTGTCGTCCTGGCGCCGCCGCCCCTCGTCGACCGGCTGGCCGGCGCCGTCGCGAAGCTCGTAGTACTTCGCCATCCCGCCGCTCGTCAGGATGGCGTTCACACGCTCGCAGCCGGTACAGCAGAACCGGCCGTCGCCGGGACGAACCGGCAGACCGCAGTGCTCACACGCCATCGGCCGCGGCCTCACGCCGCTGATCTCGTCGCGCTCCGGCTCCGGAGCGACCGGGGGGCTCGGCCTCTGCATCGCCCGGTCGCAATCGCAACCCTCGTGCCCGCTCTCTCCGCCCCTCAGGAGCGCAATTTCAGCCGAAGCGTGGGGGCGGCTCGGCGCCGCCGGCGCAACGCGTGCGCCGAGCGAATTATTCGCTGGTGAGGCGGCGAGCGCGCGTCGTGTGCAGACCGTACTCGTTGAGCCGGTACTGGATGGTCCGGATCGAGATGTCGAGCATCTTGGCGGCGCGGCTCGTCGAGCCCGAGGTCGCTTCGAGCGTGGAGAGGATCGCGTACTTTTCGATCTCGGCCATGGTCGAACCGGGGATGCGGACGTTGCCCTTGCTGACCGGCGCGATGTCCGCCGGCAGGTGCTCTGCGTCGATCCGCTCGCCCTCGCAGAGGACGACGGCGCGCTCGAGGGCGTTCTCGAGCTCACGGACGTTGCCGGGCCACGGGTGGGCGACGATCCGCGCGCGCGCGGCGTCGGTGAAGCCCTCGATGGCCTTGTGGTTCTCGGCCGCGAACCGGCGCAAGAAATGCGTCGCGAGGATCAGCACGTCGGTGTCCCGGACCCGGAGCGGCGGGATGTCGATGTGGACGACCTTGAGGCGATAGAAGAGGTCCTCGCGAAAGCGGCCCTCTTGGACGGCAGCGCGCAGGTCTTGGTTGGTGGCCGCGATCAAGCGCACGTCGGCGGTGATGGTCTCGTTGCCGCCCACGCGCTCGAACGCCCGCTCCTGGAGAACACGGAGGAGCTTCACCTGCGTCGACAACGGGATCTCGCCGACCTCGTCGAGGAAGAGCGTGCCGCCAGCGGCTTGTTCGAACCGACCGACCCGGCGCTTCTCCGCCCCGGTGAACGAGCCCTTCTCGTGCCCGAACAGCTCGCTCTCGAGGAGCGACTCGGCTAGCGCAGCGCAGTGGAGCGCGACGAACGGCGCGTCCTTGCGCGGGCTCATCTCATGGATGGCGCGAGCCAGCTCGCCCTTGCCCGTGCCGCTCTCGCCCGTGATGAGCACGGTGGCGCGCGAGCCGGCGACCTGACGTGCGGTGCGGTAGACGTCCTGCATCGCGCGGCTCGCGCCGAGCATCCCGCCGAGGGCCGCCGTGCTGGTCTGGTGCAGCTGGCGGCGCAGGCTCTCGGTCTCGGTGCGGAGCCCGCGGTGCTCGTTGGCGCGCTCGATCGATACGATGAGGGCGTCCACGTCGACCGGCTTGGTCAAGTAGTCCTGCGCGCCGTCGCGCATCGCGGCGACGGCCGACGAGACGTCTCCGAACGCGGTGACCACGATCACGGGGATAAAGGGGTCTTGCTCGCGGAGCCGCTTGAGGAGCGTCAAGCCGTCCATCCCCGGCATCTTGAGGTCGGTGACCACGACGGCCGGCGGACGCTCGGCTGCGATCGTCAACGCCTCTTCGCCGCTCGCGGCCACGTCGACGACGAACCCGTCTTGCGCGAGCAGCTTCTCCATCCCGCTCCGCGCGGCTGCTTCGTCGTCGACCACCAGGACTCGGCACTTCTTCTGCTCGTTCATGTCATCGCTCCTGTGCGCTCGTTCCACCCGGCGAGAGGGAGCGTCACCTGGAAGGTGGTCGTCCCGCCGCCGCTC
The DNA here is from genome assembly GCA_938004815.1 of uncultured Polyangiaceae bacterium. Lineage (GTDB taxonomy): Bacteria > Myxococcota_A > Polyangia > Polyangiales > Polyangiaceae > Xiheicaenibacterium. The sequence goes on from CALKVR010000263.1 coordinate 4,860, forward strand.
TTGAACTCGACCGAGCCGCCGTGATCGGTCACCACGCGGTGAACGATGGCGAGACCGAGCCCCGTCCCTGCTTGCTTCGTCGAATAGAATGGGTCGAAGAGCGGCGCGTCGGGGTTCTCGATGCCGACCCCGCGGTCCTCTACCTCGATGCGCGCGAAGCGCGGGTGCTTGCGGACCCGAAGCGTCACGGGCCCCTCGCCGGGCCTAGCCGCTTCGATCGCGTTCCTCACCAGGTTGAGCAAGACCTGCTCGAGCTTGGCGGGGTCGGCCTCCAAGACCACCTCGACGTCGGGCAGGTCGAGATCGACCTGGACGCCGGCGGCGTTGGCGGCGTGCGCGACGAGACCGCGCACCCGCTCGCAGAGCGGACGCATCTCGACCGGCCGCTTGTAGAGCGGATGCGGCCGAGCGAAGTCGAGGAACTCGGTGACCAGGTTGGCGAGCCGCTTGATCTCGTCGTCGACGACCTGGACCGCCTCGAGAGCGTCGGTCTCGAGCGTGCCGGCGCGAGAGATGCCCCTCGCCAAGACCTGGAGGTGGAGGTGTGCCCCATTCAAGGGGTTGCGAATCTCGTGGGCTAGGCCCGCCGCGAGCGTCCCGATCGAGGCGAGCCGCTCGCTCTGGCGCAGGCGCGCGCCGAGCGCGTTCTGTTCGGTGATGTCGACGCCGACGGCGCAGACGGCGATGTCGTCGCCGACCCCGGGGAGGTGCCCGAGCTGCCACCGGATATCGCGGAGGTGGCCGGCCTTGGTGCGAATGACGCTCTCGAACGGGCGCGCCTCCGAAGGCGGCGGGCCGTCGCCCGCCACGACACGCGCCTTGAAGTCGTCTGCGACCTCGACCGGGACGACGAGCTCGACGAAGGGCCGGCCGAGAGCCTCGTCCTTGTAGTAGCCGGTGACGCGCTCCGCTTCGGGATTGAACAATCGGACGGTCCCGGCCTCGTCGAGCCCGACGAACATGACGCGCGCAAGCTCGACCGCTTGACGGTATCGAGCCTCGGACGCGGCCAGGCTCCGGTCGGCCTCTTCACGATCGAGGTGTCGCGTCCGTTCGATCCGGGCCTGCCAGTCGTCGCGGTAAGACTCGAGCATGATGGCCAGCTCGAGATCGATCACCCGATCGAGAGCGCCTGCCAGCAGACCCGCATCGCCGCCCGCCGCCTCGGCGTGCTCGCGCGCGATGGCAGCGAGCGCGACGCGGATCAAGGCCATCGCCGTCAGCATGTAGTGCTGCGGCAGCCCGACCCGCACGTGGACGCGCCCGATGGTCGAGCTCTCCTCGTAGTAGCCCTGGTCGTAGACGCCGCCGAGCAGCCTATCGAGCCAACGCACGAGCGAGCGCTTCAGGCGCAGGACCTGCGCTTCGTTCTGGAGCACCGCGTGCGCGCCCTCGTGCTCGCGGATTCGGTCGTAGAACTCTGCCGCGATCCGCTCGAAGTGGGGGGCGGCAAGCGGCCGAAAGGCCGCCAGGCGACGAGCGTCCTCGCCCGTGAACCGGACGTAGCGCTTCATCTCGTCGTAGAGGGATTCGTTGGTTCGGCCCATCGTGCCCGCGCCGCAAAGCTGTCGCACCCAGCAACCTTCGGGCCGGCGACGGTTTCGCCGCCGCCACCGGTTCCTCGCGGAATCGAGCCCCGCAGCCGCGCAGACTTTGCACGACGTGCAGGTTCCGCGTCAACCGCGGGCCGGGTGCTGGCGCAGCCAGACGAGCGCGCCCAGCCCGGTCGCCGCGACGAGGACCTGGGAAAGGACGACGATGGAGCGGTGCGATGGCGTCATGCGAAACACGGCCTCGGCCAAGCGGACGGTGAACCACTCGTACGACGGGGTGCCCGACCGGTCGTGCAGGTAGCACCACCGCGCGGCAGTAGTGAGGAAGCACTCTCCCAGCACGTAGTGAGAGAGCTGGTTCAGGGCGATGAAGCCGACGGCGAAGACGATGTAGGCCCGGCTCGCGCGCGGATAACGGCGCGCGGCGAAGAGCAGCGGCAGGCCGACCACCCACGCCACCATCGAGAGCGCGTGGATGAGGTCGACGGTCGCGCCGAGCACGTGCCACATGAACCGTCCGACTGGCAACGACGATGCCATGCTGTCATCATGGCGGGCGTGAACCGCTGGGTGCTCCGCTCGGCAGCTACTGCGCTCGTGATCGGCGGCTTCTGGCTCGGAGCACGCGCGGCGTCGCGCCAGTTTCTCTACCCGGCGCAAGGCATGCCGGCCGCCCCGACGTCGCCCACGGTCGAACGGCACGCGCTCGTCGCCCGCGACGGCGTCCCCGTTCACGCCATCGAGCTGACGGCGCCGCCGGGCGCGCGCACCGTCGTCCATTTTCACAACAACCGAGAGACCGTCGAGAGCTGCGTCGGCTTCGCGGAGGCGCTGCGGGCGCACGGCCTCGGTGTTCTGCTCGTGGAGTACCGCGGCTACGGGCATTCGCCGGGCGCCGACCCGACCGAGGCCGGGCTCTACGCCGACGCCGAAGCCGCCCTCGACATGCTGGCTGCGAGAGGCGTCTCGCCCGATCGCATCGTCCTCTCGGGCGCGTCGCTCGGCACGGGCATCGCGACCGAGATGGCCCACCGCGGGCGGGGCGGCCGCCTCGTCCTCGTCACGCCCTACACGTCCATCCCCGACCTCGTCACCGACGTCGTGCCCTTCGTACCGGCGTCAGTGCTGGTCGCGGATCACTACGAGACGGTGGCAAAGGCGCCGCGCATCGCGATGCCCACGCTCGTGGTCCACGGGCTCGACGACGAGATCGTTCCCTTCTGGATGGGGTCCAAGCTCTCGAGCACGTTTCCGAACGCGACGCTGCTCGAGGTCCCCGGCGGCCGGCACGGCGATTTATTCGCGCGCGACGGCGCGCGCATCATCGACGCCATCGTCGCGCTCTCGGGCTGACGGGCCGGCCGCGTCGGCCCGTCGCTTCGTTCAGCGGCTGCAAGCAGCGGGTGAGCTTGCGGCTGGCTCATTAGCCCCAAGGCGATTGAGGCAACCATGATCGGCCGCGTGGCCGCGCGGTGACGTCGTCACGGAGCTCGAAAGCAGCGTGAGGCGAGGCGCAGGGATTGCTCTGGCTCGAGGCGCAACGGCTGCGCCGCGCGCATCCTGTGCCGGGTCCCTCCGACGAGCAGCTCGCCCGAGCCCGCTTCGTTGCTGGCACATGCGCTGCTTCGTGACGGGCCCGACCCGCCCGCCGAGGAAGCACATGGCCCCTCTCGACGAACCCGACCGTAGCCTTCCCGACCGCCGCTGGCATTCGCTGGAGCCAGACGAGGCGGTTTCGGTCATCGAGTCGAACGCCGACCAGGGGCTCTCGGCCGACGAGGCCGCCCGCAGATTCGTGCGCTTCGGCCCCAACGCGCTGCCCGAGGCCAAGAGCCGGTCGCTGTTCGCTGTGTTCATCGGAC
>CALKVR010000264.1 GCA_938004815.1 uncultured Polyangiaceae bacterium
CTCCATCAAGAGAAACGGCGCACCGATCTCGTCGTCCTGACCGAGCTCCAGCGTCGTGGTGACGTTGTCGCTCTCGATCTTGGACGCCGCGGTCGCCTCCCGCACGAACCGCCGAGCCGCGCTCTTGTCACCTCGCCCCCGGAGCGAGATCACCTTGGCGGCGGCCGGCCCGCTCGGCCCGCTGACCTCGTAGACCGCGCCCATTCCGCCCCGACCGATGAACCGCACCACCGGAAAGCGCCCGGCGAGGGCGTGGCCCACCAGCTCTCCCCCGGGCACATCGGGCTCTCCCTCGTCGGGATCGTCCGCCGTGCCGCGCTCGGAGGGCCGCATATTCCCGCAACCATACCGGTTATCGGGCGTATGAAGAAGGTCCGAGCGCTGCTCAGGGCCGCCGCTCGCCCGCACCGAGGGGGCGATAGAACCGCGGCTCCGCGCCGCGGAGCTTCGCGAGCATGACGTGCTCGAGCGCGTTGCGACCCAACACCGGGAGGCCGGCCCCGAAGACGCCGCGCCCAAGGGCCCGAAGAGCACCTCCGACCCGAGGGAGCACACCCGCCAGATCGGACCGACGCAAGCCCGGCGCGAGCCCCAGGATGTCGGCCGATGCGTCGCCCAAGAACCAGCGAATGAGGCCAGGCGCCAGCAAGCCGAGACCACGAGCAGGCAGGTGACGCTCGACCCCGTCGACCAGCACCCGCGTGAGCTCGCGCCCGTCGACCGTCGCCACCGCCTGCCGTTCACGAATGGTCGCGCCGAGCGCGCGCGCCCCGGCGATGTCTTCGGGGAGCCACGCTTCGCGGATTCCGAGGAGCGCGCCCACGACCCGCCACAGATGGAGGTAGTCCTCGGCTTCCGCAGAAGTGAAAGGCACGCCGAGCTTGTCGAGGGCGTCGATGACGACCACCGAGAAACAGGTCAGCGTGCCGAGCAGGTCCTCCTGGTTGATCGGCACTTCGCCGCTAGCCTCGCGACGCTTGGCCCTGAGCCGTGCGCCGACGCGGCTCCGGACGACGGCATGCATGAGCCGGACGCACTTGGCCGAGCGAACCGCTCGCCCGCTCGTGAAGCCGCCGGGCATGACGACGTCGAAGACGAATCGCCCGGTCTCGTTGACGCGGCGGTCCAGATCATCGCGGACCCGGCGCGTCGCCTGGAGCACGCTTACGCCCTTTGCGCCCGTGAACGCCGCCGGCAGCGCCGCGCAAAAGAGCGCGCACGCGATGGCCAAGCTGTTGCGCTCGGCGAACCGCGCGGCCGAAGCGAGACGGCCCGGCTCCGCCCACGCAGGCACGCGTTCGTCTTCGAGGAACCGCGCGAGTGGCCGCGGCAACCCGCGCGCGATCTCACCCGACCGACAGTATCGCGCGAGCGCGGCGTCGATCTCGCACCCGCGCGGCGCCCGCTCGAGGTGTCCGACCAACGCGTCCACGAGCGGGTCGCCGACGGTGCGCGCGTGGTCGAGGCAGTGGTCGAGGCAGACGCTCGGCCTCATGAGCGCGCTCGTGCCCGCTGGCCGATGGGACGGCTCTTCGCGCCGCGGGGCCGGCTGGCCGCGACGCGCTGCCAGCGGCCGAGCCCGAAGAGCGGGTAGTAGTAGCGCTGCCAGCCCCACGTGTAGAACGTCGGCGGGATGATCGTGAAGAGGTAGCCGTTGTCCGGCCACGAGCCGTCGTCGAGCTGGGTCTCGACGAGGTAGCGCTCGGCGCGCTTCGCGGCGGCGCGCGCCGCCGGCGCGAGCGCCCCTCGCGCCGCGAGCTCGGCGAACGCGCGGAGGACGATCCCCGTGAGCGGTGGCATGCTCGGCGCCGCCCCCGCGAGCGCCGGGTCCACGAACGAAGCCGGCGTCTCGCCCCACCCACCGTCACGGTTCTGCTTGGCGAGGAGCCAGTGCACCGCGCGCTCCACGAACGGGGCACCGCAGTCCGCGCCCACGCTGGCCAGCCCGAGCAGCGCGAACGCCGTCCCCGATACGTATGCGGGGTTCCAGAGCCCGAACCAGGAGCCGTCCGGACAGGCGTCGCGCTCGAGAAACGACACCGCACGGCGCACCATCGGCTCGTCGACGCCGAGCCCGCACGCGCCGAGCCCCCACAGAACGCGACCGGTCAGATCGGCCACCGCCGGATCACCGAGCTCGGGCGGGGGACGCAGGATGGTCTCGACGATCGTCTTGACGTCGCTCAGGTTCGGAGGCGGGTCGGCGTAGAGCGGTCGGCCGGGGGCCTTGTCGGGCAAGCCATGGACGTAGGAGCCGAAGCCGCCGCTCGGGTTCTGCATCCCCTGCAGCCACGCGACGGCTTTGGCGACGGAGGGGCTCGCGGTCCGATGCCCTGCCGCCCCGAGCGCGGCGACGACCACCCCTGTATCGTCGCAGTCCGGCATCGCTTGGTTGTCGCGCTGATACGCGAAGCCGCCGGTGCGGGGCGCCGCGGCGTTCGGCTGGTTCATCCGCGCCTGGGGCTCGCGGCACTGCCCCGCTTCGAGGTAAGCGACGCCGGCGCGCACCGCATCGTCGTTCGGGCTCACGCCGCTCGCGACGAGCGCATCGATCACGAACGCGGTCTCCCACATTTCGCCGTCGAAGACCGACACCGCCACGCCTCTCTGCGTGCGTCGCTTGCGCGAGTCGATCCAGTCGAGGCCACGACGCACCATCGGGCTCGAGGCATCGTGGCCCACGCCCTCGAGCGCGAGGAGGCTGAACGCGGTCGAGAAGACCATCTCGTTCCATGAGCCGCTCGGGTTCTGGAGCTGTGCGAGGTAGCCGGTGAGGCGCGCGCGAGCGAGCGCTCGCGCCGCGCCGCGGAGCACGTTCGGCACGAGACCGCTGCGCCGCGTGGTGCGCTCGCGGACCGCGGCGCACGCGTAGAGAACGATGGGAACACCGCCGTGGAGACGACCGTCGAGCATCCGCTCGCTCCAGGGGAGCGCAGCCATGTCGGGGGACAGCGGCGGCAGCGCCTCACCTGGAACCAGCCCCGCCATCGCCGCGAACATCGCCGCCGGCTCTCCGTGCGAGAGGAACCGGCGCGACACCGCCTCCCACCCGCCGAGCATCCGAATCCGAGCCTCGGCGCGCTGCACGGCGTCGTCGTTGCGGCCGACGCCGCAGACCTCGAGCGCCGCGCGACACGTCGCCGTCGCGCCGAGCGTTCCGCGCCCGGCGTGTGGGTGGATCTCGAAGCCGCCGTCCTTCAGCTGAGCCCGCCGCAGCGCGCTCGCGAAGAGGCGCGCATCCGCGGGCCGCAGGACGCCGAACCAGTGCTCGGTGAGGACCGTGAGCGCGAGCCCGACCGGCCCCATGTCCGGATCGCTGTGCCACGCGCCGTCGGGCCGCTGACCTTTGCGCAGGCCGCGCACGGCGCGATCGAGCGCGCGAACCGTCGCCGAAGCAGGCCGGGCCCCGTCGCGGGTCGCCCTCTCCATTTGCATGCCCGCCGGATGGCAACCCGCATGCCGCGACGACGCGGCTCGAGCTGCGACGAATTTCGACGATGCTCGAGGCGAACGGCCTGGCCGGCCACTGGCCGGCCAAACGGGTGGCCGATCAGCCCCCGACGACGGCCGCCGCTCAGCCGCGGCGCCGCTCGATCCAACGTCGCAGCTGATTCCGGTGCATGCCCAGCGCTTTCGCGGCGCCGCTGACGTTGCCCTGGGCGGATTCGAGGGCGCTCGCGATCGTCGCATCATCGGGCAGCGCGCGTGCTGCGCGGGCGTCACCGGACGACTCGGCCTCGGGAGCGGCGACGGGGGCGCCCGCCAGAGCGTCGAGGTGATCGATCCTGAGCGCCCCCTGCCCTTCGCCGCGTGCCCGACGAGCGGCCTGCGCGCAGGCCGAGATCAGCTCGCGGATGTTGCCGGGCCAGGCTCGTAGCAAGCACGCCTCGACCAGCTTCGCGCCGATGCTCAGCGACGGGTCGACCTTGTGAGCGGCCTCGACGACCAGCCATGGGATCTCTTCTCGACGCTGTCGGAGCGGCGGGAGGCGCCCGGCCGGCTCGGCGAGCCGAAAGTACAAGTCTTCGCGAAATCGTCCGCGCGCCACGTCGTCGCGGAGATCGCGGTTGGTCGCGGCGCAGATCGACAGATCGACCTCTTCAGGGCGAGCCGCCCCGACGGGGAGAATCTCACGCGACTCGACGAGGCGCAGCAGCTTGCTCTGGAGCGATGCGTCGAGGTCGCCCAGCTCGTCCAGAAACAAGGTGCCTCCCCGCGCCGCGCGAACGTAGCCCTCGGCGTCGGTCGACCCCGAGAACGCCCCCTGCTTGGAGCCGAAGAAGAGGCGCTCGGCCAGCGACTCCGGCACGGCCGCGCAGTTGACCGCGACGAACGGACCCTTCGAGCGCGGGCCGCGCCGGTGAAATTCGCGGGCGGCGTCCTCTTTGCCGACGCCGCTCTCGCCGAGCACCAAGAGCGTCCGACTGCCGGCCGCAATCTCTGCGATGTCGCGAGTCACCGCTGACGTTCGAGGCCCCTCGACCCGGCCGTCGCGGAGCTTCGTCGGGTGCCGAGCGAAGAGCTCGCAGTCGTCGACGACGACGAGGACGGTGCTGCCCATTCTGACGACAGCGTTCGTCCGAGCGACCGTGGCGCGCTCGAGCCGGTGTCCATCGACGAACGTCCCGTTCCGACTGCCCAGGTCGGTGATCTCGACGCCGCCCGCGCAGGCTTGCGCGCGGAGGTGCGCGCGCGACGCCCGCTCGTCCTCGATCGAGCAGCTCGCCAGCCAGTCGCGGCCGAGGGTGACCCCGCGAGCGGGGGCCGGGCACACGATGGTGGACGGCCTGCCGGCCGCGAACACGAGGGCGAGCCCGGCGACCGAGCTCGCGGAGCGGCTGCGCTGCCCGCTGCTCTCGTCCAGGGTGTCGGCGGACGTCTTCTCCACCCGGTCTCAGTCGCCGCCGTTCGGGGGCGGCCGCGTCGAGAAGCGCGGGCTGCGTGCGCTCCACGGCTCGTCCTCTTCTTCGATCCGGACGAGGACGGCGGTGATGTTGTCCTTGCCGCCGTTCTTGTTCGCGGCCTCGACGAGCTTGGCGCACGCCTCGGTGAGGATCGCGGTGTCGCGGATGATCGAGGTGATGATGTCGTCTTCGACCAGGCCGTGCAGGCCGTCCGAGCAGAGGAGGAACACGTCGCCAGGCTCGACATCGCAGCTCGTGACGTCGACGTCGACGGTGGGGGCGATGCCCAGCGCGCGCGTGATCACGTTGCGCGGCAGGTACGCGAGGTCGCTCTCGGTGAGCTCGGGCCGCTCGAGGAGCGCGTCCGAGAGCAACGAGTGGTCACGCGTGAGCTGTTTGAGGCTCTGCCCCCGCAGGTGGTAGGCCCGGCTGTCGCCGGCGTGGACCACGTGCATCTGGCTCGTGTCGGGCGAATAGGCGGCGGCGACGACGGTGGTGCCCATCCCGCGGTGCGCGCGAGAGTCGTCGGCGCGAGCGAAGATCTTGGCGTTCGCGTCGCACACCGCCGAGCGGAGCCGATCGGACACTTCGCCGTTCTTAGGGCTGGCACGGAAGAACCCGGCGATGGTGCTCGCGGCCATGCGGCTCGCGACCTCACCGGACTGGTGCCCGCCCATGCCGTCGGCGACGACGAAGACGTTGAACTCCGGAAGGAGGATGAAACGGTCCTCGTTGTGTGTGCGCTCTCGTCCGATGTCGGTGAGCCCCGCTGCGATCGCGCGCATGTGGGCCGGATGCTAGCAAGAGGGCCGGCCAGGTTGCTACTGCCCTGAAGGGGCTCTTTTTCGGCTCCGGACCGTTGCCGGTGCGCTCTACCGCCGGGTTCGCACCGTCACCGGCGCGCTCTGCCCCCGGTTCGCACCGTCACCGGTGCGAACTGGTACCTCGCCCGCTCCTCGCCCTCGACCTCGACGAGGATGCGCCGGGGGGTGATCCGCACGATCGCGTGGGCGTTGGCCGGGCGCCCGGGGGCGTCGTCGTCCACGTTCTCGATGAGGCTCTGGAGGGTCACGTAGGGGATCCCGCCCACGAGATCGAGGTGGTTCCAGTGGAGATGCCCGTTGAACACCGCGAGGACCCGCCCCGACAGCTCCAGGATCGACCGGAGCTTGGCCCGCTCGCGGACCAGGCAAATGTGGGGCTTGCCCTCGAACCAGCGGTTGCCGACCAAGTGCTGGTCCGCGGCCGAATGGTGCATGAACACCACGATCGGCTCGGTGGTGGCGTCGATCTCGCGCTCGAGCCAGCCGAGCTGCTCCGCGTCGATGCTGACCGAGGTGTCCTTCACCTCGATTGTGTGGAGCACGATGAGCCGGTAGCCCCCCAGCTCCAGCGAGTAGTAAAGCTGCGAGCCCGCTGGCCGGCCCCAGGCTCGGAGCAGATCGGACCGGTCGAGGTGGACGGTGTCGTGGTTGCCGGCGACGTGCAACACCGGCACCTCGAGACGGCCGAAGGCGGAGATCACCGCCCCGTACCGCTCGAGATCGACCGCGCGCCCCTCGTCCTCGAGATCGTCGCCGAGGTTCACCACCACGCTCGGCCGCACCTGGTTCATCCGGTCGACGAACGCGTCGAGCAGCCGGGGCGCCTGCGCGGTGAGCTTGCGCAGCTTGCCCTCGTGCCGCGCTTCGGGCCCGAAGTGCAGGTCGGTCACCAGACCGATGACGAGATCCACCGCCCTAGATCCGTGCTTTCGACCCGCCCAAGCACGGCGGCGACGCCGGGCTCGACGGATCGGCGCGCCACTCGTCCGGGCTCATGGCGGTGATAGTGAGCGCGTGCAGCCCGGCGCGAAACTGATCGCCCAGGGCGCGCTGCACGGTGCGGTGGCGGTCCACGCGGCTCTTGCCCTCGAAGGCTGCGCTCGCGATGACGACCTTGAAGTGCGTTTCGGAGCCTTTGGGGACGTTGTGCAGGTGGCTCTCGTTCACAACTTCCAGGTGCACCGGAGCGAGGGTCTCGGTCAGCCGGCTCGTGAGCTCCGCGTATCGATCCACAGGCTCCGAGCCTAGTCCATGATCCGGCAAAGGCCGGCGCCGCGTTGCAGTTTCGCGCCGCGTCATTGCAAGAATGAAAGGTGGGACACCGGCGCCTGGTGGAGTACACGATCCAGGTCCTGCGCTGTCCCGGATCCATCGTTTCGAAAACGTTGCTTGTTTTTGTGCGCACACCGTGGGCTCGCTGGCGCCACGCGCCCGCCGCGGCCGATGGCACGAAAGGTGTTAGAGCGCTTGCGGAAGTTCTTTATGAAGCTCAGCGTTTTGGGACTTTGGTCTGGCCAGCGGGGTAGCGACGCTCTCCCGCTCGTGGGTGCTTCGCGGGTCGGTGCGCTCGCCGAGGGCACCAAGCCCGCCGACGTCCATGCGCCCGAGCGATCGGCGGCGCGGCGCGAGTCTCCCGTCGGCGCCGCCGGCGCGCCGCGAACCGCTGCGCGCTCCGCCGCCGCCTACTGATCGCCCCGGTCACCGCGGCTGAGCGGCGAAACCCCACGCGATTCCGATCGCTGCGATCTCGACGTCGCCGCGCTTGGGGACGAGCCGGATGGTCTCGACCGCAGCGCCTTCGCGCGCGGCCCGTTCGCGCGACGTCGCGAGCTCGGCGTGCTGGTGCGCGCGCGCCTCTTGGAGCGACGCCTCCGCTTTGCGCACCGCGTCCTCCGCTCTCTGGAGGCGGGTCTCCGCCTTCGACCGCGCCTTCGCGAGCGGCTGGCTCGCCGTCTTGCCGAGCGCGACGCGAAGGAACGCGGCGCCGATGTCGCTCGGCGCCGCCTGCATCGCTTGCTGCGCGAGGGCGCGCTCGGACATGGCCGAAGCGAGCCGCTGCTCGAGCTTGGCGAGCGCGGGGCTGCCCCGTGTCCCCGCGTCGCTCGAGCTCGCTCGCCGCTCGGCCTCGGCGCGGCAGCGCGCCGCGAACGACGCCGGGTCCTCGTTCTCTGCGCGCGCGAGGCCGAGAGCGCGGTGGACATCGACAGCGATGGCGAAGCGCGAGCCCGCGTGGTCGCGGAGCGTGCGCTCGACAGCCTGCGCGCCCTTCTTCGTCGCGATGGTGACGGGGAGGTCGGAGAACCGAGAGCCCGGGACGGGGCGACCCTCGAGCGCGCGCGGATCGATCTCGGTCGCGCGCGCCGAATCGACGCGACCCGCGTCATCGAACGGGGCGAGCACGGTGTGGCGGCGCTCGACCGCGACCCCGAGCTTGGCGTCGCGTCCGCGAACGACGATCGTCGCCGCGACGTAGGGCACGTACGGCGCGGCGGATCGGCCGTCGCCTCCGTGGGCGAACCACGTGCTCCAACCGACGGGTGCGCCGGGCGGCGCGCTCGGCCCAGCGGGCGTCACCGCGGGCGCCGCGACGACGGCCGGCGCCGCTTCGAGCGGCGCGACGTCGGCGACCGGCGCGGCTCCGCCCGAGAGCTCGCGCGCGAGACGAGCGATCTCTTTGCGCGTCATCGGCCCGCGGAGCCACGACATCGTGTAGCGG